>JBFYJI010000021.1:0-14925 GCA_041311505.1 Candidatus Nanopelagicales bacterium
AGCGAGGCTATTCCACGATTTACCTGATGGAGATCCCGACATGAGGAACCATGTTTCTCCGCCATTTACCGATGAATAGATCTGACCGGTGTTGCCATTTGGACCGATTCCAGCAACCATGACAGAGCCATCACCGCTTACATCAACAGTGTTCCATGCACGCGTGCCTGCATCGGTGAGTTCGCTCCATGTTGCCCCGTAATCGGTTGAACGCCAGAGACTTCCACCGCCTGCCGCTGCGAGAACAACAGAGCCGTCATTGCTAGAGGCAGCAGCTCTCCACGAAGGTGTTCCGGAAGGAGTACTTCGCTGTGTCCATGTGCCACCGCCGTTTACGGATGTCCAAATTCCATTTGCTCCACCGTTTACATCGAGAGCTACCAATTTACTGCCATCTTTGCTCATTGAAATTCCATACCAAGCACGTGATCCGGCGCTTGTCTGCTGAGCCCAAGTAGATCCTGAGTCATTCGAAATATAGAGGTAGCCGCTTTCAGGAATAGCGATCATCTTCGTTCCGTCACCACTGATTGCCACAGCATGCCAGTTACGTGAACCCGCACCAGTTCGAGTGGTCCATGTAGCACCACCGTCTGTCGATGTGTAGATGCTATCTGAGACTAAACCTGCAGCGACAATCTTGGTGCCGTCATTATTGGTATCAAGCGCATACCAATGGTTACCGGTGATTGAAAGCTGTGACCAAGTTGCTCCGTAGTTTGATGACTTATAGATAGGTCCGCCATCTTCACCTGCATAGAGAGTCTGTCCATCATCACTACTTGTAACAACTACAAAGTTGCGTGGGATATCGCGCGATGTGAAGGTACACGTTGATCCGGCAATTACACATGTAAGAGTAATGGTGGACTTATCGCTTTGAATTGTTAAGCGGAAAACACTTGTTGAGGCAGAGATTGGAGTTGTGAATGTTGCAGTAAAAGATGTATTTGAGTTTGTTGTTACTGTAAGACCAGACTGTGAACCCGGACTATAGAAAGTTCCATTCCAGTCATGAACTACAAAGCTTGTAGCTGAGTTTCCATAAAGAGGAAGAGCAGATGCGGTAGCGCTGTCATATGCCGCGAAGGTAAATACAGATCCGTAGCAAGAGGTGGGAATGTTGCTCACTGTGAGCGTATTGAACTTATACGCACCTGCACTAGAAACATTTGCGAAAGAAGATGCAGGGGTCAGAGTTATTGCATTTGACCCTGAGCAAGCGGCCATTACTTGTATCCCCTGACCAAATTCACGAACATTGCCACTGCCAAGAGAGACATTTGCGGCAAATGTTGACTGGACGAGATAGCCAACTACAACCAAGAGTCCAATAAGTAGCTTTGGCTTTAATGAAACTCCACTACGAGTCTCAACTTCATAGTCTGGATCATCTGAGTAGATATCCTCGTAGCTATCGTTCACGTACATCTCCTGCGAATTGGGGGGTGATGGCAGGGTTGAATTCTACTGGGGGAATCCCGCTCTCTTAACGGCCGATACTCATTTTCTTCGCAGTACGTATGACTGAATCCAGCATCTTTTCAGTTAATTTCCCCGTAAAAGTGTTCTGCTGGCTTGGGTGGTAACTACCGATGACCATTCGCTTTACCCCGTCAGGGGCGACAAAGGTGAACTTCTCACCATGGCCAAATTGAGGGCGAGGAGTTGGAATCTCGCAGCCGAGATCTTTGAGTGTTATAGATATTGAATCCCATGCCAACTTTCCGAGTGCAACAAATGATCGTGAAGTCGGAAGCAATAGCGCAATTTCGTTTGTAAAGAAATCAGAACAGATCTCTTTCTCTTCAGTAGTTGGTTTGTTATCCGGTGGAGCACAGCGCACCGCACAGAGAATGCGAGTATCCATTAACTCTTGTCCGTCGTTTGCTGATGTGCTTGTCGGAATCTTTGCTAGACCTGCCTTATGTAGCGCGCGATAGAGCCAATCACCTGAGCTATCACCCGTGAATACGCGACCTGTTCTGTTGGCACCGTGCGCGCCAGGTGCAAGACCAAGGATGACTATGCGAGCATCTGATGGACCAAAACCGGGTACTGGCTTTCCCCAATACTTCTCATCTTGATATGCCTTGCGCTTTGTGACTGCAACTTCTTCACGCCACTCAACAAGGCGTGGGCATTGGTGACACTTAACAATTGCCTTATCGAGAAGCTCTAACTTCTTATACAAGCGACCAAGCCATTCCATCGAGAATATCTGACTCAGAAGCGACAAACTCGGTTGCACCTGTGGCGCGCATGATGCGGTCGAGCACTAGTGAACCTGCGCCAATTACATCAACGCGTCCTGGATGCATATATCCATGTGCTGCGCGCTCATCACGACTCTCATGAAGTAACTCTGTAGATATCTGATGTGCGCGCTCAGCGCTAATGCGCGCTAAATGAATTGCATACCGATCGTAACCAGGAAGATCGAGAGCTGCTGCTGCAACAGTAGTTGCAGTACCTGCGACCATGATTACCGTCTTAGCTTCTGTGATGGGAACGGTGAGTGCCGCTTCGCGGATATGTGCATCGATATCTGCAATGGCCTCTGCTATTTGAAGATCAAGATCTGAGGCACTTTCAAAGTGACGTTCAGTCATGCGCACGCATCCAATATTCATGCTCCGTGCTGCCTCAACTGAGTCTGTGCCGAAGACGAACTCTGTTGAACCGCCACCGATATCGATGACGAGAAAGGGACCTTGGCTCTTATCGAAATCCTTAGTAGCTCCCATAAATGAGAGCGCTGCTTCTACCTCGCCAGCAATAACCTCTGGCTCAATACCGAGGCGCTCTTTCACGCCATTAATAAAGAGATCGCGATTAGATGCATCGCGTGTAGCGCTGGTTGCACAGAAGCGAATCTTCTCAACACCTCTCTTGGCAATCTCTACTGCATAGAGATCTACAGCGGTGAGGGTTCGAGCAATCGCATCAGGATGAAAAGCACCTGTCTTATCGACTCCTTGTCCAAGCCGCACAACTTCCATGAGGCGAGTGATTTCGCGGAAGTTATTACCATCGATATCTGCAATAAGAAGGCGAATCGAATTGGTACCGCAATCAATTGCAGCTACTCGCATGGCTGAGACTTCCACCATTCAGGTAGCTTTGCTAAAGCTTCATCACCGAGTGGGTTGACGCCTTCACCTGCAGAGAGTGAATGTGCAACGAGCGAGTGAAGGCACTTCACGCGATCAGGCATTCCACCTGCGGAGATATTCTCAACCTCAGGAACGTCGATACCTAAAGCGCTTCGCGATGCGATGTAATCATCGTGTGCGGCTGCATATTCGCCGGCAAGAACAGGATCTGTGGCCAGACGTTCATTCATCTCACCCATCAAACCGGTGGTTTCAAGCGTGGAGATTGCAGCGGTAAGTCGAGGGCATGTTGCATAGTAGAAAGTTGGGAAAGGTTCTCCGTTACTAAGGCGAGGAGGAGTCTCAACGACTGCCGGATTTCCACATGGGCAGCGGTATGAGATTGCATGTACATCGCGAGGAGTGCGGCCAAGCTGGCGTTCGATGACCTCGAGATCTTTCTCAGTAGGTGTGCGACTCATCGCTTACCTGCTTCAGTAATTGATGCGATCACTGTTGTGTACCAAGGCTGACCTTCAGGGAGATTATCGACAACATCGAGTCCAGAGTTTGCGTTGCTCGCAGAGTCATCTCCACCTGTCACGATGTACTGACGCTCTCCTGGCATAACAAAGTGGAGACGCTCGCGCGCCTGCGACTTAACGTAATTTGGATCTTGCCACTGTGTGAGTTCGCGACGAGCGGCATCGAGAGCAGCACGATCGCTAGCGAGTTGAGATTTCAGCGCGCTGATCTGTGCACGCTGTACAAAATAATTCTTAATTGGTGGCGCTAAGAAGAGCGCTAAGGCAAAGAAGACTCCGGCAATAGCAAAGGTCCGTCCATTCCCCTGGTTGCGATTGAAGTTGAGGTTACGAGATGAGTAACCCTTTCGCTTCGCGCCTCCTGAGGAACGACGGACCATTGCTAGTAAGCCTTATGCCTTAAAGCGTGGAAAAGCCTGATGGCCTGCGTAGACAGCTCCATCAGAGAGCTCTTCTTCGATACGGAGAAGCTGGTTGTACTTAGCAACGCGCTCTGTACGTGAAGGAGCACCTGTCTTGATCTGACCACAGTTTGTTGCAACTGCAAGATCAGCAATTGTTGTGTCCTCTGTTTCACCCGAGCGGTGAGACATCATGCTGCGGTAGTTAGCACGGTGTGCAAGATCTACTGCATCGAGAGTCTCTGTCAGAGTTCCGATCTGGTTTACCTTTACAAGAAGAGCATTAGCTGTATCTGACTCAATACCCTTTGCAAGGCGAGTTGGGTTGGTAACGAACAAGTCATCTCCAACAATCTGAATCTTTGAACCGAGTGATGCTGTCATCGACTTCCAGCCAGCCCAATCCTCTTCATTCAAAGGATCTTCAATCGAAACGATTGGGTATGAAGCTACCAAGTCGGCGTAGTAAGCGATCATTTCATCAGATGAAAGAGTCTTACCTTCGAACTTGTACTTACCTGCATCATGGAACTCGGTTGCAGCAACGTCCATCGCAAGTGCGATATCCGAACCTGGCTTAAATCCTGCTGCTGAGATCGCCTCAATAATGAGGTCGAGAGCTGCGCGGTTTGAATCGAGGTTTGGAGCAAATCCGCCTTCATCACCAACAGAGGTTGCCAGACCGCGCTTCTTAAGAACAGCCTTAAGTGCGTGATAAATCTCTGCACCCCACTGAAGTGACTCACGGAATGTTGGTGCACCGATTGGAGCAATCATGAACTCCTGAACATCGACGTTTGTATCTGCGTGAGCTCCACCGTTAAGAATGTTCATCATTGGAACTGGAAGCACGTGAGCGTTTGGTCCACCTACATAACGGAACAATGAGAGATCTGCTGACTCAGCAGATGCCTTTGCAACTGCAAGTGAGACACCGAGAATCGCATTTGCACCAAGACGCGACTTATTTGGTGTGCCATCAAGGGCAATCATCTCTGAATCGATGAGGCGCTGATCCTGTGAGTCATAACCTTCAATTACTGGAGCAATCTCGTCATTGACAAATGCGACAGCCTTAAGGACGCCCTTACCGAGGTAGCGCTTCTTATCTCCATCACGAAGCTCTGAAGCTTCGAACGCACCTGTTGATGCACCGCTTGGAACGGCAGCACGTGCCTGTGTTCCATCTTCGAGTTGAACTTCAACTTCAACAGTTGGATTTCCGCGCGAATCAAGAATTTCACGAGCGCCGATTGCTTCGATAATTGCCACTTGGGTCTCCTTCGAGAGTAGAGGTATTTCTGTAAGAAAATCTAGAAAGTAAGCGCTCTACGTTGAGCGACCTGGGGCAATCTTACCGCCTCGGTTACTGACCCTCTGAGGCGGCGAGCTCTTTGATATATGCCCGAGCCTGCGCCCTGAGAGCTAATTCTGGGTCGATTTGATGCTCATATGCCCACGCGATCACCGATGCGAGAGCCTCACCCACTGACTCTTCAGTAGCAGGACTGCTGCTATCGAATTTCTTAATTGCCAGTGGGGTTCCATATTTATCGGCGCGATAGATCAACTTTGCAACCAGTGGGAGCGCAGGTTGTGACATAGCAACGCCATCAATTGCAGATGTGCGCCCCTTCTCTTTCGCCTTAATTGCTTCCCAATTTTCGATGATTTCATCGGTCCCACTCACCTCAAATCCAGCAAAGACATGTGGGTGGCGGCTAATTAATTTATCTGCGATTGCTCCTGCAACATCGTCGATAGTGAAAGGGTCTGTTGGGTGATCTTGAGCGATTCGCGAATGGAAGTACACCTGCAAGAGAACATCACCGAGCTCCTCGCGCATTCCTGCGCGATCCTCGCTCTCAATAGCATCGATAATTTCATAGGACTCTTCGAGCAGATATTTGATGAGACTCTCATGAGTTTGCTCTGCATCCCACTCACACCCTCCCGGAGAGCGAAGGCGATCCATGACCTCAACAAGTCGGAGAAGCTCCGATCCAAATGCGCGGTCTGACATTAAGAGTTACTTAGCTGCAGGCGCCTGAACAGCATCACCAGCTGCATCTACTGCGACGATATCGCCGTTCTCTTGATCCCAGACTCCATAACGAGGGTTGATTGTGATCTTGAGTTGCGCAGCTTTTGAGGTAACGAGCTCTGAAATCTTTGCACTGAGTTGATCCTCAGATACGCCTGAATCCTTAAGGGCATTTGTGATCTTATCTGAGATAAGAATTGCACGGACATAACGATCAAAATTAGTTGATGCAATCTGAGCAGAGACAAGATTGGTAGCAAATGCTGCCTCTCCACCACTCTGCGCAATCATGTCACTACGAGTTGTTGTGACCTCAGTATTTGTCACAGAGAGCTTGAGCTCTTTTGCAATCTCATCAAAGATTGTTGTGATGATCATAAAGCGGAGCTGGCTACGGTTAAGAGTTGCACCAGTTTCGAGCTGCATCTGGGATGTATCGACAGCTTCGCGCTCCTTGAGCATGGTGTCGACTGTTGCTTGAAGCTCTGATTGAGTGATTGTGATCTTGCCCAGCGTTGCAGCCGTGTTGCTGTTGCCGCATGCAGTCAGGGTTGCTAGCGAGATTGCTGCAATAAGGGCGAGGATCTTCTTCACGTGAGACTCCATCTTCTTATGGCGCTAAGCGCCAGCTAGTTCGGTCAGCGCCTGACGAGCAAACGCTAGGAGAGAAGTATCTCCTACATTCCCCTCGCTATGTGCCGCTGGGCTCCATGCCGCCGCACGAGGAATGGTCACCATCACAGTAGAGCTCTGGGATTTATAGAGAGAGGATGGGTAGAGACGGTTGAGTTTGAGCTGCTTTGATTCTGGGAGCGAGAGCGGTGAGATCCTCAGATACTTTCCAGCGAGAACAACTTCTCGAACTCCAAGAGATTTTGCGAGGGCTCGAAGTTCGGCAACTTCAAGAAGGGCAGCTGCCTCTGTTGGGAGTTCACCGAAACGATCTTTGAGCTCTTCTCTAATTGATTCGACATCCTTGTTATCGCGCACATCAGCTAAACGTCGGTAAAGATCAAGGCGCAAACGTTCGCCGGGAACATACTCTTCAGAGAGATGCGCATTGATAGGAAGTTCAACCTTGCACTCATGGTTAACCTCTTCACCGTCAACAATTCCAGATTTGTAATCAGTAACCGCCTCACCAACCATGCGCATATAAAGGTCGAAGCCAACATCTGCGATATGACCTGATTGCTCACCGCCGAGGAGATTTCCCGCGCCACGAATCTCTAGGTCTTTGAGTGCAACGCGCATTCCAGAACCTAGGTCGGTATTAGTTGCAATCGTCTTTAAACGATCAAGGGAGACTTCGCTCAGTGGTTTCTCTGCTGGATATAGGAAGTATGCATATCCACGCTCTCGACCGCGGCCAACACGTCCACGTAGCTGATGAAGTTGTGAGAGTCCAAAGTTCTCGGCATGCTCAACGATAAGCGTGTTTGCATTGGGAATATCGAGTCCACTCTCCACAATCGTTGTGCAGACAAGAACATCAAAATCGCGATTCCAGAAACCAAGAATCACATCTTCAAGTTGGCTCTCACTCATTTGGCCATGGGCCACTCGCACGCGTGCTTCAGGAATTAGCTCTTGGATGTGAGATGCGCATTTATCAATCGAATCGACTCGATTGTGAAGGTAGAAGATCTGACCATCGCGTAATAACTCTCGATGGATAGCCGCCTTTATCTGCGCCTCATCCGATGGCCCTACATAAGTGAGAATCGGATGGCGCTCCTCAGGTGGAGTCGTAATGGTCGACATCTCACGGATGCCAGTTACCGCCATCTCAAGTGTGCGAGGAATAGGGGTTGCAGACATCGCCAAGACATCGACTGTTGTCCTCATCTTCTTGAGCGACTCTTTCTGTTCTACTCCAAAGCGTTGCTCTTCATCAACGATGACAAGTCCAAGATCCTTAAAAACAACGTCATTGGAGAGCAATCGATGCGTTCCGACGATGACATCAAGGGCACCGCTCTCGAGATCCTTGAGCATCTCCTTCGCCTCTTTAGCTGTATTAAATCGAGATATTCCAGCAACCTTGATCGGGAAACCTGCATATCTCTCTGCGAAGGTCTTTGAGTGCTGTTGAACTAAGAGGGTGGTTGGAACAAGGACCGCAACTTGTTTTCCATCTTGGACCGCTTTAAATGCAGCACGTATTGCGATTTCGGTCTTTCCATATCCAACATCGCCACAGATGATGCGATCCATCGGATATGGCCGCTCCATATCTCTCTTCACATCTTCGATTGTTGAGAGCTGATCTGGAGTCTCCACATAGCTAAATGCATCTTCGAGCTCTCGTTGCCAAGGAGTATCTGGCGAGAAAGCAAAACCTGGTGCACTCGTGCGAGCGGCATAGAGACGGATGAGCTCTCCTGCAATCTGTCGAACTGCCTTTCGGGCACGGCCTTTTGCTTTCTGCCAATCACCACTACCAATTCGATGCACAGCGGGTGCTTCCCCACCAACATACTTACTGACCTGCTCCAAAGTATCTGTCGGCACAAAGATGCGGTCTCCAGGTTGACCACGTTTAGCTGGTGCATATTCGATAACAAGGTATTCGCGAGTTACTCCCCCAACCGTTCTTTGAACGAGTTCGCAGTAACGTCCGATTCCGTGTTGTTCATGAACAACATAATCTCCAGCCTTAAGTTCGAGTGGATCAATTGCCTGCTTGCGCTTTGCTGGCATGCGAGCAGATCCCTTTGAAGAGACTTTGCTCCCTGATAAATCTCGCTCCGTAATGAAGAGAATCTCTCCGCCAGAGAACCCATGGGAAAGAGTTGATTGGAAGATATGGATGATTCCTCGAGTGGGTCGTGCATTGAGGTTCTGCATAAGTTGTACTGGAAGATCTGCATCTCTCAAGATCCCCGCAAAACGCTCTGCCATTCCATGTCCGGTAGCAGCGAAGAGCACTGCCTTATGGAGGTTGAGAGCCTCTTCAAGTGAGCTGCAGAGCCTTTCTATATTGCCTCTCATCGGCTCGATCGCCATGTAGTCAGAGAAATATGCGCTTTCGTCGAGGTCGGTGCCAAAGGTGTTGAGGGCGAGACGAGTAAACCCATGGCCTGCAATCACTTCAGAGAGGTTTTCCCACGGTAGATATGTGACCTTCTCAACGGGCATAGGTGCGCTTCCGCCAAGAGATGCATTTGCCCATGATGCTTGCAAGAACTCTTCATTGGTCTCAATCAAATCTGCAGTACGTGACTTGATTCGCTCTTCTTCTATGAAGATAACCGCACTCCTAGGATTGATGCGGTCAAAGATTGTCTGATGGTCATCGGCCAAGAAAGGAATGAGAGATTCCATTCCATCGACGCTGATGCCTTGTGCAATCTTCTCGAGCACTTCAATTGCTGCTGGGAATCGTGACTTTAACTTCTCTGCTCGTTCTTTGACCGCATCCGTAATCAAGAGTTCACGGCATGGGATGATCGCCAACTTTCCAACGACTGGCTTTGTTGTTCTCTGATCAGAGACATCAAAGTATCGAATCTCTTCAATCTCATCTCCGAAGAAATCAATACGTACCGGATAATCAGAGAGCGGCAAGAAAACGTCAACAATTCCACCACGAACGGCAAATTCTCCACGCTTTTCTACGAGGTCGGTTCGTGTATATGAGAGAGCAGTGAAGTGCTCGATTAATTCAGTGAGTGAGAGCTCATCACCGAGTTCAATTGTGCGAAGAGGTTCTGCACCGAGAGTTGCGATGAATCTATGAATCACCGCTCTAATCGGAGCGACAACAATGGGATTGAGATCGGCGGGTAGTGAGTGAAGATCTGCAAGTGTCTTGATGCGTTGAGCAACTGTGTCACTTCGAGGACTCAACCGTTCGTGGGGCAAGGTCTCCCATGCAGGAAATTCATAGACATGTGAATGGAGGTTGCGAAGATCCTCAGCGAGATCTTCAGCGCCACGGCTGGAGCTTGTGACAACAAGAAGTGGCTGCTCTGCTGCGTGGAGAGCAATGAGAAATGGGTTGGCCGATTGAGGAGCAATGACGCGGTGATGGCTGGCGAGAGCGCCAACGAGGGCGGCATCTGCTGATAACTCAGCGAGGATTCCTTGCATCCACCAGCCTCCTACCTATGTAACGCGCCTATGCCCCACTTCAAAAAGAAGGGGGGCTTAACAATTGAGGAGTCTACCTCCGCAGAGGAGGTTTCGAATAATGAGATGTGGCGTCTCACAACGACTCATAGGGGTGCGAGAATTACGCCGTGGCTCAGCCGACTACCTCATCGATCATCGCAATAGATGATGCGCTTTTGCGCAGCGATGTTCGACGCCTCGGCGATCTCTTGGGTCAGTCGCTAGTTCGACAAGAAGGTCCTGAACTTCTCGCACTTGTAGAGAAGGTTCGTAAAGCAGTTCGTGAAAATTCCGATAGCGATGACAAGATTCTTTCAGATATCACCGATGAACAAGCGGTCGACCTTGTGCGTGCATTTAGCACTTACTTCCATCTAGCAAATGTTGCAGAGCAGGTACACCGCTCTCGCGTTTTAGCTGAAGCTCGTCGTGATGGAAAGTCTTGGTTGTCGCAAGCAATCGACAAAATTATCGAGGCAAAGAAGAATCCAGTCGCTGGGCATGAATTTTCAGATGAAGACGTTAAGAAGTGGGTCTCTGAACTCCAGGTGCGCCCGGTCTTTACCGCGCACCCAACAGAAGCTGCCCGTCGTTCGATTCTTGGAAAGCTTGCAGAGATCTCAACTCTTCTCGATCTCCCTAAAGGTGTTGCACAAGATGAGCGCCTTGCAGAGACAGTCGATCTCTTGTGGCAGACAGATGAACTTCGCCTTGATCGCCCAGAACCCCTCGATGAGGCGATGAATGCTCTCTACTATCTCGATGACTTAGCGAAGCAGACAGTTCCTGAAGTTCTCAATGATTTCGCTCGTGAACTGAAGCGACTTGATATCGATCTTCCAGTAACTGCGCGTCCTCTTACCTTTGGAACTTGGATTGGTGGAGACCGCGATGGAAATCCAAATATCACTCCACAGGTCACAGAAGATGCTGTAGTTCTTCAGGTGGGACATGCAATCCGCACAACAATTGCTTCGATGGACCGCCTCCGTCAGATGCTCTCTGTCTCTACGCGTATTGCTGGTGCAACACCTGAGCTCAGCGCCTCTGTCGAAGAAGATCTCAAGCACATCCCTGAATTTGAGCCACGATTCTTACGTCTAAATGTGCAAGAGCCATATCGCTTGAAGGCAACTGCGATCGTCCATCGCCTCGCTTTTACTCGTAACCGTCACGCAGCAGGTGGACCTCATGTTCCAGGTCGCGACTATAAGAACACCCAGGAGCTCCTTGCAGACCTCACTTTGATGCGTGATTCGCTCTTCCAACACCGTGGTGAGCTCATTGCTACAGGCCTTCTCGAGCGCACTATCCGCACAGTTGCAGCCTTCGGTCTCACTCATGCAACTCTCGATGTTCGCGAGCATTCGGATGCTCACCACAATGTCCTCAAGAATTTCTTTGGTGATGACTATCTAGCAAAGTCACATGATGAGAAGTTTGAGCTCCTCACTGGCGAACTCGCAAATGGCTTAAAGCACAGCGCTTCAAAGCTTGATGCTGGTGCTGCAAAGACCCTCAATACATTTGTTGCAATCTCAGAATTGATTGAACGATTTGGCCCTGAGGTAATTGAGACCTACATCGTCTCGATGACCAAAGGTGCAGATGATCTTGTGGCTGCTGCACTTCTTGGAAAGTATGCAGGTTTGGTTGATCTCGATAAGAAGGTTGCGAAGATTGGCTTTGCTCCTCTTCTTGAAACTGTTGCAGAGCTTCGCGCTGCTGGTGAAATTCTTGAGAAGCTGCTTTCAAATCCAACCTATCGCGCACTTGTTGAACTTCGCGGAAATATCCAAGAGGTCATGCTCGGGTATTCCGATTCAAATAAGGATGCAGGTATTGCAACGAGCCAATGGGAGATCCACCGCGCTCAGCGCAGTCTCCGTGACGTAGCGATGAAGTACGGCGTAAGGCTTCGCCTCTTCCATGGTCGTGGTGGTTCAGTCGGTCGCGGTGGTGGACCTACATATGAAGCACTTGTTGCACTCCCTTGGGGTTCTGTCGATGGAGAGATCAAGATGACTGAGCAAGGTGAAGTCATCAGCGATAAATACGCACTTCCTTCACTTGCCCGCGAAAATGTTGAACTTACTTTGGCGGCATCACTTGAGGCGACAGTTCTCAACCGCGGACCTCGTCAGAGCGCTGAAGATCTCGCTCGCTGGAACGAGTGTATGAACCTCGTTTCAGATAACTCATTTGCGCGCTACCGCTCACTCATTGATCACCCAGATCTCCCTGCATATTTCTATGCGTCAACGCCTGTTGAGCAGCTCGGAAATCTCTTCCTTGGTTCTCGTCCATCACGTCGTCCAGATGCATCGGGTGGGCTCGATTCACTCCGTGCAATTCCTTGGGTATTTGGTTGGACTCAGTCACGTCAGATCGTGCCTGGCTGGTTTGGTGTGGGAAGCGGACTTAAGGCAGCTCGTGAGGCAGGTAAGTCTGATGTCCTCAAGAAGATGCTCGCTGAGTGGCACTTCTTCTCAACATTTATCTCTAACGTCGAGATGACTCTTGTCAAGACTGATCTCAAAACTGCTCGTCGCTATGTTGAGACTCTCGTCCCGGCAGAGCTACAACACTTCCTTGCAACAATTGAAGAAGAGTTTGCACTTACTGTTCAAGAAATCCTTACCCTCACAGGTAAGAGTGCACTCCTCGGAGATCAACCAGTATTGGCTCGCACACTCGAAGTTCGCGATCAATATCTCGCACCACTTCATTCATTACAGGTAAATCTTCTCAATCGAGTTCGCACCGCAGGAGATCACGCCGAACCAACACTTGTTCGCGCACTCTTGCTCACCATCAATGGTGTTGCAACAGGCCTTCGAAATACGGGTTGATAGTCAGCAATACTGACTAATCATCTCCATATCTGACCACCTCCCCCCTTTGATTTACCCTTCTTCTTGAAAGAATTCTTACTACTTGAAAATGAGGAGTAGGTATGAAGAAGAGTCATGGTTACATAATTTCAATAGCTATATGGCTTGTAGGCATTGGGTCGATGATTGTAAACGTCTCTCAGTTGGCACTAGGAAATTTCGGGACTTACATGCACTTTACTATCGGAAATATAACTTCGGTAGAAACACAAGATTTTATCAATGATCACTACGATATGGCGGTCACCGCAGGAAACTTGGTCTTCTCATTACTGCTCATCACACTTCTTCTCACAGGCGTCATTCTGATTTTTCAAAAGCAACTTTCAGTTGTTGCCCTCAGATTCATAGCAATCGCCGCTGCAATTATATTTTCCACACGCCCAGCTATCTGGGGAACGATTCAATCTCTATCACTCACTCAAAATTATGGTGAAAGCACAAAGTCACAACAGGATGCATATTTACACTTTCTTGTTGGTACAGCGAACTCTGATTGGCGGTTTACACTCTCGTATTACGGTGCCGGCTTACTTATGACCATCCTTCTTGGTCTACAAATAATGTGGACTTTCCAGATCAAAGAAGATCCAGAGGTTGCCGCAGAGAAAGCACGCGCTAAAGAGGCCGAAGAAGCTGCAGCTGCCCAGCGACGAGCTGCCTACGCTGAAGCAGAGAAGAAGCGTGAAGCCGAGAGGGTCTCTTCACGACCACCAGTAACGCCACAGGTGCCTGCAACTAAAAATCTTTCGACAGAGTTGGCATCGCTCACAGAGCTTCACAAAAGTGGCGCGCTTACTGATGAAGAGTTTGCGACCGCAAAGAAGAGGATCCTTGGTAGTTAAGAGTTAAATTTGCTTTGAGTAAATTCGAGGCCTTTTTCAATCAGGCTCTCGACCACGTCCGCGCCGCGATCTAATAAGAGCGGTAACTCCTTCTTCTCTGGCTGGCTAAATTGCTTCAATACGAAGTCTGCTGGATCTTGCTGTCCCATTGGGCGACCGATGCCCAGGCGAACGCGGAAATAATTTGGTCCGCCAAATGCTGATGTCATTGATTTCAAACCATTATGGCCGTTATCTCCGCCGCCGAGTTTTGTCCGGATTGCTGCAAAATCAATATCAAGCTCATCGTGAAGAACAATGATCTTTGCTGGCTCCACTGAGTAGAACTGTGCGAGGGCTTTGATAGGTCCGCCGGTCTCGTTCATGTAGCCGAGAGATTTGGCGAGTATTACTGCGTGGGCATCGACTCCGAAACCCAACTTAAAGGCTGCGATCGATGTTCGTGATTTGTGTGTTGAAAATTTTACGTTGTGGCGCTTGCCGAGTTCATCGATCACCATCTGACCGACGTTATGACGTGTGGCAGCGTATTGATCACCGGGATTACCGAGACCTACCACCAACCACGTCATAACGCGCTCAGATTTCTAATTACTCTGCTGCTGGAGCAGCTGGTGCTGCCTCTGCTGCTGGTGCTGCTGCTGTCTCGTCAGCTGCTGCCGCTGCGCGACGCTCTGAGAGGTGAACAACAGTTGCAGATGCTTCTGTCACGAGTGTGACGCCTGCAGGAAGAACAACATCTGATGCGTGAAGTGATGTTCCAGCCTTCATGCCTTCGATGCTGAGTGTAAGGAACTTAGGAATAGAAGTTGCCTCTGCTTCAATTTCGATTGTGTTGTGAACGTGCTCAAGGATTCCATCTGGATCGTGCTTGCCCTCTGTGTGAACAGGAACAGCAACAGTTACCTTCTCGCCACGACGTACAAGTACGAGGTCGATGTGCTCGAGGTTCTGCTTGAGTGGGTTACGTACAACTGACTTTGGA
>JBFYJI010000071.1:0-3693 GCA_041311505.1 Candidatus Nanopelagicales bacterium
CTAGGACTCTGGCTTCTCAAGCCAGCTACGAGGGTTCGAATCCCTTCGGGGCTACATCACAGAATGGATAGTGCCATCTCTCATCAATCGGGGAGATGGCATTTTTCATTGCACTAAGGTTTTCTTATGCGCGTAATCAATACAGAGCAATTGAAGTCAGTCCTTGCAAATCTTCCGAGCAACCCACGCATCATTGCGTCAGGAAACTTTGCAACACCAAATACCTTGCTCGGAGTAGCAGATCAGACCCTGCCTGAATTCCGACTCCACATGCTCAACGCACAACCTGGTATTCCAGATCGCGAAGGCATCACTTACGAGACAGCATTTGTTGGTCACGGTATGCGTCGCCATCCACGACTCAATTACATCCCTTCTCGTCTCTCTCTCTTGCCAGTGGTCATTCGCGATTACGCAAGACCAGATGCCGTATTCCTCCACACATCCATCCAGCGCCACGACACCGTCTCACTCGGTACCGAAGTCAACATTCTTCCCGCAGCTATTGAGGCAGCACATGCACATGGTGGCCTCGTCATCGCACAGGCAAATAAGCAGATGCCATACACCTATGGTGATGCACAGATTTATGAGTCAGAGATTGATTACCTCGTCGAAGTCGATGAGCCACTGCTGGTAAAGCCCGAGACAACATTCTCTGATGAGTCCCTGCTCATTGGAGATCGCATTGCATCTCTGATCGAAGATAACTCAACTCTTCAGCTCGGTATCGGAGCAATCCCTGATTCTGTTCTCAACTCACTCAAGTCACGCCGTGGTCTACGTATCTGGACTGAGATGTTCTCAGACGGTGTATATAACCTTCACAAGTTAGGTGTTCTTGACCCAGATATCTTGCTTACTGCCTCATTTATCTTCGGAACCAAAGAGCTCTATGAGTGGCTCAACCTCAATCGACGCGTGCAGATGTTGCGTACTGAGAAGACTAATAATCCAAGTCTTATTGCCCGCCAGGCCCGTATGACATCTATCAATGCTGCGCTTCAGATTGATCTCTACGACCAAGCCAATGCATCACATGTGCGCGGTCAGATCTATAGCGGCTTTGGTGGTTCGACAGACTTTATCGTTGGCGCTCTTCACAGCCGTGGTGGACGTTCATTTATGGCTCTACCTTCATGGCACCCAAAGGCGAAGGTCTCAGCGATTGTTCCGCGTCTGAGCGAGAACGTGACAAGCTTCCAGCATTCATTCGTTGTTACCGAACAAGGCGCAGCAGCATGCTTTGGTCACACTCAATCAGAGCAAGCGATGAATCTGATCAATAATGCAGCGCACCCTGATGCAAAGGAAGGCCTCATTCAGGCAGCTTCAGTCTTCGGGCTGATTTAGTTTTCCAAAGAAATAGGCCCTCCGATTATCAAAGGGCCTATTTCGCGATGAACAGATTGTCCACCTGACGAAGTAAGAAAACTTTATCAGCAGAGAGGTTCATCTGCACTTATTCCATAAAACTACTCTGCGTTATATGTATGGAATATCCACAGATTATGAACCGTAAAGATCACCACGCATCGAAATCACATATCTTCTCGCTGCGAGCCGCCGTAGCTCAAGTGGATAGAGCGTCCACCTGACGAAGTGGAAGGTTATGGGTTCAAATCCCATCGGTGGTTCGCACAAAGCAAACCCCCTGTTTCGTCAACAGGGGGTTTGTTCTTATCTAGATTCTATTCGTGATCTTTGCGGAGGCGAAGCATCTCTTTCTCATTGGAGAGATCGATCGCTTCACGCTTATCTGCAATAAGGTCCATCACAGCAAAGAGAACACCTGAGACTACGAAGGTAAGGTGAATACCAATACGCCATGCCTCACGGTGGCCATCGATCTCTCCTTCGAGCATAAAGTCCTTCAAGAGCTCGATAACAGAGATCGCTACCAATGAACCAATCAACTTAATCTTAAGTCCGCTGTAATCAACGCGCCCCATCCAGTGTGGGCGATCCTCTGAAGCCTCAGCAACATTGATCTTTGAGACGAAGTTCTCATAGCCGGCAAAGATAATAATGATAATCAAATTACCAAGAAGAACTGTGTCGAGAAGTTCGAGGATGCTCAAGGTGATGTGGTGCATATCGTTATCACCCATGTGCAACATCAACTCATAGAAGTTATGGAAGAAGCGATAGAGCAGTGGCAAGAGACTGAGCATGAGTCCCAAGTAGAGAGGAGCGAGAAGCCAGCGGCCTCCAAAGATCATTCTTTCGAGAAGATCTTCAAAACCTCCACCGATACCTGTTTGCTCTTCTTCGTGCTTTGCCATCTCTACCTCCTTGAGTTATCCCCCAAGGGTAGGTTCGCTTACGCGTGAGAGCGAGAACCATTCATTTAATTGAATGGTCATATTTGAGGTAGAGAACTAGTGAAGGATGTTGACCGCTCTAGCCACAACCAATCCAACAGTGAGAAGTGAGGTCACTGATTGGAAGAGCATCAACATCTTGGCCCACCGGGTCAGTGGAAGGACATCAGTAGGGCTAAATGCACTGGCATTGGTAAATGAGATGTAGAGATAGTCAAAGAAGGTGGGATGCCAATGCACCGCGGCCAATTGCGGATCTTCCATCTGCGGAAAGAGAAAATCTGGATAACGCACCATCGCCTGCGCTCGTGCACCCGGACCACCACGATCAAACTCCCAGAACCAGAGAGCAAAGATCACGATATTTGTAAGCCAGATAGAGGCACCAGAGAGTAGAAGCGTTGTTCCGTTATTGGCACTTCCATTCACCAAGTGATTGATCAGCTTGATAGCAGATGCTGTATTAGAGAGCGTCATGACACCTGTGAGACCAAGGCTCAGTAGGCGCATCGGCAAGTGGTGGTTATGGATTCGCTTTGGGGCAAAGACCAAGAGCAGCAAGAGCATGACCGCCTCGAGAATCGAGACCTCACGCTGAATGTTGAGTGAGAGATCTTGAGGAAGAGCGTTCTGCAACAAGATCACAATCAGAACCACGACAGCTACTGGGTATCGATGTTCACCTTGGTGCTCACGGTGCCAGTGGGGGTGATGGTCATTATGAGGAGAGTGCTCTTTACGTGCCATATGGTCATGGTATCTACTGAATGTAGTCATGTGAAGTCTGACTATTCATGTCATCAAAAAAGAAAGAAATATAGCCCTCATCGCGCTTTAATTTTTCTCAACATTTCGAGAAAGGAAATGAGATGAGTTTCGGACAAGCAATTTCTTCATGCTTTTCAAAGTATGCAACTTTCTCAGGACGTGCTACACGTAGCGAGTACTGGTTCTTCTACCTCTTCTACATGATTATGTACTTTGTAGGCATGATTGTTCAGGGTGCAGTGGGAACAACAGGATTGATGTATCTCTTCATCCTTCCATTGTGGATCCCACAGTTAGCTGCCTCAGTGCGCCGAATGCACGATGTCGGCCGTTCAGGCTGGTTCATCTTGATTCCAATCTATAACTTGGTGCTTCTCTGCACAGCAAGCACAGGCGATAACCAGTATGGAGCTCGCCAGTAATTTAAGTTATAAGCGAAAAGGCCACGGATCTCCGTGGCCTTTTCTGCATTTCTGGCTTAGTAATAACTTGAATCTGCAAAAGAGAAGAAGAGAACGCCGATAAAGATAATCAAGAACAATAAGGCGATTCCTGTTGCAATATAGCCAACGATAATTCCCGCTGTCGCAAAGCCCTTATG
>JBFYJI010000072.1:0-3620 GCA_041311505.1 Candidatus Nanopelagicales bacterium
ATCTGAGGGCGCGCATGCTGTGAGGGCATGCGCTATCGAATCACCACCACTGATGCTGAAACGAGTGTTGAACGCATGGCCTTATTCTCGCGCAGGGCGAGCGCATGAGTCAAGGGTTGAGATTGAGGTCTCATTAATTGAGACCTGCGTCTCATTAGTCGCAGACCGCTCCCCTGGAGGCTGAGCCCACAAGCTTTGAATACTTATGAAGAACGCCTCGTGAGTACTTGTGAGGCAGCGGCTTCCATCCCACCTTACGAGCCTCAAGCTCTGCAGGATCGACGAGGAGATCGAGGGTGCGATTGGAAATATCGATACGGACGAGATCGCCATCCTTAATAAATGCAATCGGTCCCCCATCAACTGCCTCAGGTGCGACGTGGCCTACACACAAACCAGTGGACCCGCCTGAGAAGCGACCATCGGTGAGAAGGAGTGTGGACTTACCGAGCCCTGCTCCCTTGATTGCACCCGTGATCATCAACATCTCACGCATACCTGGTCCGCCCTTTGGACCTTCATAACGGATAACGACCACATCACCGGCCTGGATAGTTCCGTTTTCAAGAGCCTCCATCGCTGCCTGCTCGCGCTCGAAAACGCGTGCAGGTCCTTCAAAGGTTTCGATACCGATTCCTGCTGTCTTACATACAGCGCCCTCAGTTGCAAGTGATCCACCAAGGATTGTGATTCCGACATCGGTTGAAAGCGGTGTCGTGATGGGATGGAGAACGTTTCCATCAGCTAAAGGTGGGTTGATATCGGCCAGGTTTTCAGCGAGCGTCTTGCCAGTCACAGTGAGGCAATCTCCATGGAGATACCCTGCATCGAGCAACATACGTAATACAACCGGAATGCCACCGACCTTATCGACATCTGACATTACATACTTACCAAATGGCTTGAGGTCGCCGAGAAGTGGAACCCGAGATCCAATGCGATGGAAATCTTCGAGAGTGAGATCAACCTCTGCCTCGTGAGCGATTGCAAGTAGGTGGAGAACGGCGTTTGTTGAACCACCCAATGCCATCACTGCTGTGATTGCATTTTCGAAAGCTTTCTTCGTCAAGATATCGCGAGTAGTAATTCCCTTTGCGATCAAGTTAACGACAGCTGCACCGGCAGCTTCTGAATATCCATCGCGACGGCGATCAACAGCAGGGGGTGCGGCAGAGCCCGGGAGTGAGAGGCCAATCGCCTCGCCCACTGTCGCCATGGTGTTCGCTGTATACATTCCGCCACATGCGCCTTCGCCGGGACAGATTGCCTTCTCAATCTCATCAACGCGATCTTGTGTAATCAAACCGCGAGCACATGCGCCCACTGCCTCAAATGCATCGATAATGGTGACATCTTTTCCATCGACCTGTCCTGGAAGAGTAGAACCTGCATAGACAAAGACAGCGGCAACATCGATACGAGCAGCTGCCATCATCATTCCTGGAAGAGACTTATCACAACCAGCAAACATCACCATTCCATCGAGGCGCTCTGCCTGCATCACGGTCTCGACAGAATCAGCAATTACCTCTCGAGAGACGAGTGAGAAGTGCATGCCTTCATGGCCCATCGAGATTCCGTCAGAGACGGAGATGGTGCCAAATTGCATTGGGAAACCACCCGCGTCTAGAACGCCTTTACGTGAGGCTGTTGCAAGGCGAGCCAATGAGAGATTGCACGGTGTGATCTCATTCCATGAAGAGACGATTCCGATCTGCGGCTTGGCCCAATCCTCATCGCCCATACCCACTGCGCGGAGCATTCCGCGCGCTGGTGCGCGCTCGAGACCATCGGTGACTAGACCAGAACGAGGCTTCATTGTCGACATGTGATGAGTCTATCTCTCATCACTCAGCGAGAGAAGTTACTGCCCTTCAGTTAGAATTCCACTATTCAAGATTCGTTCTTGATTCAATCTATTCACAATTCTTTACCTACACATTGGTACCTACACATTGGAGATTTCCTGTGCCACATCACGACCGTGACGCTCAAGGCCATATCAAGGGCCAAGCACCAGATCGTTGGAGAACCCTCATCGTTATTGCAATCTCACAGTTGATGCTCGTCCTCGACAGCTCAATTATGAATATCGCAATCCCAAGCGCAAAGGTAGATCTCGGAATCTCTGATGCAAATCAGCAGTGGGTCATCACTGCCTACACCCTCGCATTCGGTTCACTCCTCCTCCTAGGTGGACGTATCGGCGATTACATGGGACGCAAGAAGATCTTCCTTGTTGGACTTGTTGGATTCGCTGCAGCATCAGCGCTTGGTGGCTTTGCCGCAAATCAAGGAATGCTCTATGCATCACGTGCGCTACAGGGCGTCTTCGGTGCCCTTCTTGCTCCAGCTGCACTCGCGCTTATCTCAGAGACTTTTACCATTCCAAAGGAGCGCGCAAAGGCCTTCGGAGTGATGGGTGCGATCTCTGGTGGTGGAGCTGCAATCGGCCTCATCGTCGGTGGAACTCTCACAGAGTTCTTCTCATGGCGCTGGTGCCTCGGTGTCAACACACCTATCGCAATCATCGCAGCGACTCTTGCTATCAAGTTTGTGCACGAGTCAAAGGCAGAGGGAGATAAGAGCTACGACATCCCTGGAGTTATCACTGCAACACTTGGTCTCTTCTCACTTACATATGGTTTCAACCAAGCAGCAACTAATGGTTGGGCAGATGGCCACACAATTACATTCTTTATTGCAGCTGCAATTCTCTTGGCATCATTTGTTGTAATTGAGATGAAGGTTGCAAATCCATTGATGCCTCTACGTGTAATCACAGAGCGCAATCGTGGTGGTTCATACCTTGGCTCGCTTGTTGTGGGTGCAGGACTCTTCTCGATGTTCCTCTTCCTCGGCCTCTATCTCCAGGTGATCCTTGGATATAGCCCACTTCGTTCAGGCTTTGCATTCCTCCCATTTACCGCAGGAATCATCGTCTTTGCTGGAGTTGCATCACAGCTCCTTCCAAAGGTGGGACCAAAGCCTTTGATGATCCCTGGCTTGATTGCAGCAGGCATCGGTCTCCTCCTCCTCACACGCATTACGCCCGAGACCTCATACCTCACACACGTAGTCCCATCACTTGTGATTATGTCTAGTGGTATGGCCCTTGTCTTCATCCCATTAACATCAACGTCACTCCACGCCGTTTCACACCATGACACAGGTGTTGCAAGTGCGATGGTCAATACATCACAGCAGATCGGTGGATCACTCGGTACCGCTCTTCTCAATACAGTTGCAGCTACTGCTACCGCTTCATTTGCTGCTGCAAATCAGCAGCTCGGAAAGGCGCTAATGCCAACTGCAATGGTGCATGGATTTACTGAGGCATTTAAGTACAGCGCTGGCTTGTTATTCCTTGGCGCACTCGTACTCTTCTTCTTTATCAACGTAGGAAAAGAATCTGTTGTTGAAACCGAAGGCGCAGGAATGCATTAATCGATATCTAAGAAAAACCCCGTCTCGTTTGAGGCGGGGTTTTTCTTATCTCTGATTACTTCGCCGAATGACTGAAATAACCTGTGGGTCACTATAAGTAGAGGAGTAATTTCCATCGCTAGAAGTGAGGTATGCCTTTACTATTACCTGCCCAGACCACGCAGGCTTAAAAG
>JBFYJI010000022.1:0-13818 GCA_041311505.1 Candidatus Nanopelagicales bacterium
GTATGGCACAGGGCATCTGCCCAGTCTGCGGTACCAAGGTCAACCGTATCCTCGGCAAGGCACAGTAGTACTTTTCTTCACACGCTGACGCAGCCCTAAAAGCGTTAGATGTAGTACAACCCCGCTCGGCAGTTGTCGAGCGGGGTTGTACTTTTACACACCTAGTTTCTCTAGCTGCCTATGCAGCGATCACCTGACGAGGCGGACGGCCTGGACGGCGCTTCCTTTCAATCACGGCGCCATCTTCAATCAATTGGCCGCCCCATACACCACATGGTTCAGCTCTATCGAGGGCGCCCTCAAGACATGCAGCAACCATCGGACATCCGCTGCAGAGCGACTTAGCGAGAGTGATCTCAAGATCAGAATCTGCAAAGAAGAGCTCGGGGTCAGCGTTATGGCATGGCAAGGTAAAAGCCTTGGCGTTATCGGATGTGTAGGTGACATCCTCCAAGCCGATGTACTGCTCTGCCCAACCTGCTACCTGTAGTTCGCCGTAGAGAACGCTCATGATCTCTACCTCCCTTTCATCTCTTCTTATCTCGTATTCGTTTCTGGTTCTTCCAGTGGTTTCTCTTGTGATTCTTCTTCTGATCGTTGAGCCCAATAAAAAAGGCCCCTATAAATCCTTAAGTGGATTTAAGAGGCCTGATGGGCTGTTATCGGTTAGCCGATACTTGCTCCTGTGGCCTCTACCACTGCATAAAAGTTGGCGTAAAACGCTGACTTTGTAGCTGTGGGCCAATTGCGCTTATGAGTGCGCGCAAAGTTGGCAGAGGTTGTGTGAGCATGTGAAGTTACAGCAGTGCGTGTGACGCCTGCTGTGAGAACGATGTTCTGTGACATTCGCTCACTCCTTCACTTCTAACTCCACCAGAGTTGGTGGAGGGATAAGAGTAGAGGTCGAGAGCAGTTACTTGCAAGGTAATTAAATTGCAAAGCCCGCTTCACGTAAGAATCGCGATGGATTTCCGCGGTAGGAGATATGGAGATCAGCTCTTGCACGCGTAGCTCCGACATAGAAGAGGCGCCGCTCCTCAGCAATCAGAGCATCGCTCACGCTGCTTGGCGCTGACCCTGCAGAAGGGGTGAGGGGCAAAAGCCCTTCTGAGGCGCCGATAAGAAAGACGCGCTCCCACTCAAGACCCTTTGCAGCATGGAGAGTTGCAAGTGTGACAACGGGCATCGTTGGAGGGTTGTTCTGTTCTGCTCGATCTTCTACCTCGCGAAGATAGCCACGCAGGCTCTTGGGTGAGAATCCAGGATCTGCATCGAGCTCGCGACCGAGATGGAGAAGGGCTGCGATTCCATCGATGGATTCACCCGTTAAGAATGGTTGAGCAATGGTGCGAAGTTCATCTATCCAATCGCTTCCCTCAGCTGGAATCACTGATGCCTGTCGGACCTGCTTAAGGAATTCGCGGACATCAGTGCGATCGAAGAATCGCTCTGTATTTCGTACTTGATATGGAATTCCATCTTTATTCATCGCCTTCTCAAGGGCAGTTAATTGGGCATTGGTGCGAGCAAGGACAGCGATCTCTTGTGGTTCTGTTCCAGAAGCCAGGAGATGCTCGATTTCCCCAAGGACACCGCGAATCTCACTGCCTTCATCACTAAAGCCCTGCAGCGTTGGCTTACTGCCGTGGCCGTTGATAGCCACAAGCTCTTGCCCCATGGTGCCAGCGCGCAAGATTGAATTGGCAGCAAAGATAATCTCAGGAGTCGATCGATAACCGGTACTGAGTCTAATTACCTCTGCATCTGGAAAACGTTGAGTAAAGGTATTGAGAAAGACTGGAGTAGCGCCTGCAAACGAATAAATAGTCTGCGCAGGATCTCCCACAACACAAATATCACTACGGGTCCCAAGCCATGCATTGATCAATCGTTGCTGAACTGGAGAGATGTCCTGATACTCATCGATGGTGAAGTAACGGTATTGATCTTGTACTCTCTCTCGAACATCGCGCTCCTCTTCAATCATGGCGCAGGTCAGTAAGAGAACATCTTCAAAGTCGATTGCGAGCTCTTCCTTTTTGACGCTCTCATAGGCCGTGTAAATCTTTGCAAGATGCTCTGGGTTAAGGCGTGGCTTAAAGGAGCGCTTAGAAATCTCATCGAGGAAATCCTCTGGCGCAACTTGTGAGACCTTCGCCCATTCAATCTCGCTTGCAATATCGCGCAATGAGTCGCGAGTCTGCAGCGAGCCTTCACTGCCCAGAGCTGCGCGACGGATCGACTCTGTAATAAAACTTCCCTTGGATGTGATGAGATCTGGGGTGCGACCACCAAAGACTGTTGGCCAGAAGTAGAGCAGCTGCTTCAAGGCCGCTGCGTGAATTGTGCGGGCGGCAACGGTGGGAACGCCTAAGGTGCGAAGGCGAGAGCGCATCTCACCTGCAGCGCGAGCGGTAAAGGTGAGAGCCAAGACCTTTCCAGGGTCCATCGTGCCGATCGCTGCCGCATATGCGATGCGGTGAGTGATGGCGCGAGTCTTTCCGGTTCCAGCCCCTGCAATAACGCAGACTGGGCCGCGAGTAGCGAGAGCTACTGCGCGTTGATCGCTATCGAGAGCCTCGAGGATTGCATGTGCATCTAGCGCCATGTCTCACCTGCCAACTTACTTCGATCAAGAGTCGTCTCTCCTAGCCAGCTCTCAATCATGCGGCGAGCAACGCTCACCCTCGGTGGCAGCAAGAGCGAACCATCTTCAGCTGCAGCTTTGAGTTGATCACGTGAGAACCATCGAACCTCAGTGATCTCCTCGCCATCTGGTCGGGCGCTCTCTGGTGCATCTGTAATCGCAGTAAATGCAATCATCACGCTTGCAGGAAATGGCCATGGTTGAGATCCGAGATAACTCACTTCTGAGAGTTCAACGCCTGCTTCCTCGCGAACTTCGCGTGCAACACATTGTTCGAATGTTTCGCCGGGCTCAAGAAAACCTGCAAAGGTTGAGAATCGTCCCTCAGGCCATGACGGTTGGTGGCCGAGCAAGATGCGATCATCACGATCTCTAACGAGAACAATGACAGCAGGATCAGTACGGGGATGGTGCTGGCTATCGTCACGGGTGCAGCGACGTGCTGCACCGCCAAGATCGATCACCGTCTCTGCTCCGCACTTTGAGCAGTGAGGGTGAGCTGCATGCCAATTAGAGAGTGCTATTGCATGCATACTGATTTCAAGATGGAGTGGAGAGAGGCCGCCCGCTAACTCGCGCAAAGTGAGGTAGTCGCTAACGTCACTATCTACTCTCCCACTCGCCCAGGCAAAGTAAGGTCGTTTTTCAATGAGATCAAAGCCGAGGAAGTAACGCTCTCCACCGAGTGCATCTTCTGGAGATATAAATGTGAGCCCTGAAGGGGTGGAGCGCACTCGACCTTTTCCAACCTCAATGATCAAGGCGGTACCCCACAACTGGTCGAGCTTTTCTCGGTCGCCGCGAATCTCTCCAGCTCTATCCATCAGAGATGGCATCGTAGGAATCGCGCTCATGGGTGGAGGTTACTAGTGTTGCCCCATGCGCATCACTTCGTGGAATTTCCTCCATGGCCAGCGCATCAACCCTGCGGAAAATAAGGCTTTGAGCGAGGTAATTACCGAATTCGATAGTGAAGTGATTGCTCTCCAAGAGGTGGATTGGAGACAGGCGAGATCCAGTGGGACTGTGCAGCCGGCTGAGTTTTGTGGCGCGATGCTCGCTAGAGATAAAGCGCAAGGTCAAAGTCAAAATCTCGAATGGGGCTTTGCGCCCACTCTCGTGGGTACACCTGGAGTTAAGTGGCGAAAGTTAAAGCTAGATGAAGAACGGGTAATAACTGTAGATAATGGTGAGAGCGATCTCTACGGCCTTGCAATCATCTCCAAGGTGCCTGTGAAGAAATGGCTCCGTAAAGAGTTGGGCAAGGCGTGGATTGGACTTCCACTGCTGATTGCAAATGAGAAAGGAAAGGTTGCGCCACTTTATGTGCGTGATGAGCCGCGAGTAGCTCTCGCTGCAGTTTTAGAAAATGGATGGACTGTAATCAATGTTCATCTCTCTTTTGTGCCCTTTGTGAATATCTATCAACTTCTCAAAGTCACTTCATGGGTGAAGAAGTTGGAGAAGGAATATGCAACTAAAGTTATGCTTGTTGGTGACTTTAATCTGCCGTGGGGAATTCCAGTAAAGCTGACACGGTGGATGCGTGGTACGCAATCTAATAGCTATCCATCCTGGAAGCCATCAATTTCATTTGATTACATTCTCTTGCGCGAGAGCGAGATTGCAACTGCGAAAGAGATTGAGATTGGCCCAGTGCCCATCAGCGATCACCGACCAATATCGGTAAGGGTCAGTTAACGTAAGAGTGCAATGAGTTGATCTTCGCTCATCAAGTTGGTGCGACGATCAGTGACTCCAGTTGGGACATAATGGAAGGCAGCGCTCACCTTCTCAACAGGAACACCTGCAAGTTTCGCCCAAGCAAGTCGGTAGATAGCGAGCTGAATCGCAGAGTCATCATCGAGAACCTTTGAGCCGGTCTTCCAGTCGACCACCTCAAAGCCATCTCCGCTCTTATATATCGCATCGATGCGACCTCGAACGAGGGTGCCGGAAATTACAGTTTCAAATGGGACTTCAACCTTATGAGCTGAGATTGAGCCAAATTCAGAGGCAAGCCACGCGCTCTTCAACTCTTCGAGTGTGCGGTCTTCTTCAATTGGTTGGAGAAGATCAAGCTCTTCATCATCGAAGATAGTGAAGCCAGAGAGATGCTTCTCAACCCAGAGGTGGAAAGCGGTTCCGCGCGATGAGTACTCATCACGAGCTCGAGGCATCGGGCGTCGAATCGATTGAGCAAAAGCTTCAGGATCGCGTTTCATCGCAATGATTGATGATGGCGACATCCGCAGAGGTCGAGGAATAGCAAGTGATGCGCTCTTACCATCACGAACCTCGGCGATAATTGCACGAGCATCGGCAATCCATGATTGAGCGATCTCATCGCCCATCTCATTCTCGAGTGAGAGAGGCTTTGCACCTCGTACGAGCGCGACTCTCTCATCAAAGCTCTTACGAGAAGCACCTAACGGATCGCGTGGCCACTCTACAGTTACTTCGATATCTTCTTGAGGATTGCGTGAACCCTTTACAGGTGGCTCGAGTTCGTCGATCACACGACCTGAGACTTTGGCAATCTCTTCAACTTTTCGATAGAGAGATGATGGCTCGAGTGGCTTTACACCTGTTCCCCAATATGTAGCAGAGCAGAAGAGATGTGAGCGCGCACGAGTGACAGCTACGTAGCCGAGACGAATCTCTTCCTTTCGACGGTACTCACCACACTCGCCCTTATAGTTGTCGAGGACTTTCTTGGCATCGGCATTAGAAGTGGTCTGAGAGAGATCGAGTTGTGGAACTACCTCTGAATCACTGCGAAGCGGGAAGGGTATAAAACGCTCATTAAATACCCAGTTTTCAGGGCTCTTACTATTCTGAGATGGGAAAGTGCCCTCTACTAATCCAGGAATAGCGACAACATCCCACTCAGCACCCTTTGACATATGAATCGTAAGAATCTGCACCACGCTCTTATCAACTTCAGGTGCACCAGCCTTTAAGCCACCCTCTTCTTCGCTTGCGATATCGAGCCAGTGAAGGAAATTGGTAAGAGTTCCACCTGAGCGAGCAAACTTACTTGCTTCATCGAGGAAGCGATCAAGGTGGCGACGACCATGGAGACCTTCTTCGCGCACCATAACCTCAACCTCGAGATTGAGGTAGCGCTCGATCTCGAGAATGAGATCAGTGATTGCTCCGGATGCGCGTGAGCGAAGTCGACGGAGATCTGCCGAGAATTGTGAGAGTCGCGCATAACCTGCAGATGAGAAGTCACGTGCATCAGCTTTATCAATCTCATCCAGCGCATCGATGAGAGAACCTGCAATCTGATCATCATTATCTGATGAGAGCGTATTGCCTTCGATGATGCGCTGTACAAGAGTGCGATTATCAGAACCTTCAGCGCTTGCACGGCTGCGAGAGTATCGACCGAGAGCGGCAATATCGCGAGGACCTAGATTGATACGTGGTCCTGTGAGATGGCGCATGAGTGCGCCACCAGCATCTGGTGAATTGATGACTTTGAGAAGTGCGACGATATCTGCAACTTCAGGAACATGGATCAATCCGCCTAGTCCAAGGACTTCCGATGGAATACCAGCGTTAGTGAGCGCTTCTTGAATGACAGGAATCAGAGTTTTCTTGCGAACAAGAACGGCAAAGGAGAGATCACTCTTCTTAACGCCATCGCTTCCCCAGAGCGGAAGGAAGTACTCCACAATGGCTTGAGCCTCTGCCTCGAGGTTCTCAAAGATTCCGCATTGAAGGTCGCCCTTGCCCGCATTCTTTCGTGCGCGAAGTGGCTCGACTGTCAGTGAGTCTTTTGAGCGAACTTCATCGGAGATTAAATTTGCAACAGCAAGGATGCTCTCATCATTGCGATAGGTGGTGAGCAAGTTGTACTGCTCTGCACCCTGTGAATTTTCACCCTTGGGAAAGTGATGGCTAAATGCACCAATAGTTCCTGCAGCAGCTCCGCGCCAGGTATAGATAGATTGGCATGGATCGCCCACGGCAGTTACTGGGTGGCCACCACCAAAGAGAGTGGAGAGCAGACGCACCTGTGAGTGCGAAGTATCTTGATATTCATCGAGGAGAACAACAGGATATTTACCGCGCTCGACTGCACCGACATCAGGAAAGTTCTGGGCAATCCGTGCAGCGAGAGCAATCTGATCATCAAATGACATCTGTCCGCTCTTGCGACGTTCGGCCAGGAATGTTTCCATCATGGCAACGAGATCGATGCGCTGCTGTGATGTCCGAGCTGAATCCCGGACCGCTTCATTGAGCGGTCCTGACATTCGTGAAAGTTCTGCCAGTAATTTCTCATCTTCGGCGATGATCGCCTCACCCGAGATTTGATGTTCGAGTGCTTGCGATGTGAGCCCCATCAAATCTTCAACAACTGTCTTTACCGCGCTCTCATTGGTAAAGCCTTCAACATCCCAATTCTGAACGATTCGATTGGCCATCATCCATAGAGCAGCTTCACCTAATGGCTGTGACTCGGCATCGATGCCGAGACGAATTGCATGCTCAGAGAGGATGCGACCAGCATAGGAGTGATAGGTCGTTACCGAGGTCTCAAAGCTTGAAAATGGCTGTTCTATACCGCTCTTAGCCATCGCCTGCGATAGCTGCTTGAGGCGCTTACGGATACGTAAGTTGAGCTCGCCGGCAGCTTTACGTGTAAATGTCAGACCGAGAATTTGATCCGGGCGAACAAAACCATTGGCGACGAGATACACAACGCGCGATGCCATCGTCTCAGTCTTACCTGAACCCGCGCCTGCAATGACAACGGCTGGCTCGAGTGGATTGCTCTTGATTGAAATGATTGCAGATTGCTCATCGCTTGGAAGTGGGAAGTCGGGATCGATCATTTGAATAAATTCAGCAACCTGGCGAGGTGTGTACTTCTCTTCCTTAACTACCTTGTGAGTACTCATCCGATCACCGACCTTCCCTCAAGATGGAGAGGGCATGAGCTCTTCACAGGACAGGTCCCACAGAACTCATTTTTCTTTGCAGCAAATGTTGGTTGTGATATCTGATCAGCAATCTGGCTGAGGTGTGCCTCAACTTCTTCGGGGTTGATAGGTGATCGCGGACGGGTAGCGACATCTTTGGTGTCATGTCCGAGATAGACGAGGTGTGAGCCAGAAACTTGAGGGTCCTCAAACTTCTTTTCGAATTGATTGAGGACTACGGCCATCTGATAACAGGCGAGCTGGAGATTCTCCTCAGCTTCCTTATAACCAATTGCTTTACCGGTCTTGAAATCAACGACAAAGTACTTGCCGTCACTATCGACCTCGAGGCGATCAACGGATCCGCGCACCTTGGCGCGGCCAAGTTGAAATTCAAACTTAAGTTCGACTCCCGCAACCACGTTGGAGTTAGTGCGATGATATTGAGCAAATCGCTCGAGCATCTTTTGTGCTCGTTTAAGCTGAGTCTTGCTAATCCAGCCTGCAGAATCTGTAATGAGTGGCCATGAATTTTCGAGTGATTGGTAGAGATAGTCATCGCTAATGTCGACGCCCTCTACCTTCAGGCGCGCATACTCGTGGATAACAGAGCCCAGTAACTGTGCTGTTGAATCGCCATTGCTTCCGCCGTTGCGCTCAAGGAGCCACTTCAGACCGCATTGCTCAAATGACTCAGCAGCACTTGGTGAGATAGGCACTGCTTCACCTTCGCTATAGAGAGGATCTGCCGAAGTCAGTGTGTGAGCACCGAGCCAATTGGTGGGATCTGCGATAGAGATCTCAGACTCTGCAAGAGTTGCAAGAAGTGGCGCGGCGATATCTGCCTTAGAGGTAGCAAGTGCCCGGCGAAGTGATGCAACGAGGGCGCTTGCAGTAAGTGGTCGAGCTCCTTCGAAGTGGAGTAGCTCGACGCCTTCGCTCTCCTGGAATTGATAGAAGAGGGATGACGGTGAATCTTCTTCGCGAGTAACCGCAGTGACATGGACCTGCTCTGAGGCGCGAGTTGTTGCGACATGGAAGAGTCGTTTCTCATCTTCAGCGAGCGAATTTGCAGTGATGATATCGAGCTCGCTCTGCGCAATCTCCTCGCCGTGGCGTTCGCGTTCGACGAGACGTTCAGCGCCAAGGAGAGTACTGCGCTGCTTAAGATTTGGCCAGATTCCTTCTTGCACTCCTGCAACGAAGACCCTCTTAAATTGAACGCCTTTGGCAGAGTGCACTGTAAGGATTTGAACAACATCGGGGCGAACACCGCGTGAAGTGATCAAGTCAGAGACGATATTTTCATGTGTAATCTCTTCAAGAAAAATCTTGGGATGGCTTCCCGGCATACGATCGATATGGCGCGCTGCTGAATCAAAGAGTTCAACCATCGCATCGAGATCACGGTCAGCGGCTGCTCCACGCGAGCCACCGCGAAGCGCTGTGCGCTGCCAGAGCTCTGAGATGAGTTCATTCTCAGCGCTGACTGCATTGGACCAGATAGCCCAGAGAAGATCGTGGATAGAAGGGCTCTTCTTTCGAAGTGATTTACGTGCAATCTCAAGAAGAGTGTGGATGCGATGGAGCTCTGGCGCATCTTCAATGGGGACATCACCTTTATCTATCGCGTCGATAATCATCTCGGTGCCACTACGTGAATCTTCTTTATCATCACGAGCTTTGAGAAGTGCAGTGCGGATACGACGCAATGAGATTGTGCTTGCTCCACCGAATTCAGCGAGAAGCAATCTCTCACATGCATCAAGATTGAGTGGCTTTGCACCAGCGGCAATAGAGGCGAGGAGAATGAAAGGTGCAATCGCTGCATTGGATGCAATCGCTTCACGATCACTTGCTACTGGAACTCCGCTTTGACCGAGCGCTCTCCGCACCGCTGATGCGGTGGTGTTATGGGCACGGAGAATGACAGCCATATCTGCATATGCAATCCCCTCCATGAGGTGTGCTCGCTTGATCTGGTAGGCGATGTAATGAGCCTCTTCTGCTTCAGATTTCAGCTCGATTGCAAAGCGTTGCGCCTCACCCCGATGGTTTCCCAAGAGCGTGATTGTGGTTGCACCAGTAAAGGTCGCATCGAGATAGTGATTGATGCCATCAGGATCTGCTCCACGGAAACGTCCGACAGCAGATTGTGGATCAACAACTACAACAACGTCATTACTACGCAATAGCTCGAGCAATTTTCGCTGTGCTGGATCGCTCTCCTGAAATTCATCGACCATGATGGTTGTAAAACGTGCACGTAAATCTGCAAGGAGATCGGGGTTGGAATCTAAGTGTGCAATTGCAGAGTTGATGATCTCTGATGGATCTATGCGCATCTTTGAATCTCCAGCGCTTGTATCCATCCCAGCAGAGATCTCACGGTACTTCTCCCAAAACTTCGCAGCAGGCCCCCAGAATTTCTCACCAAGTCGCTGACCCTTCTCGGCCAATACCTGTGGCGAGTATCCGCGCTCATTGGCGCGCATCATTAAGTCTCGAAGTTCGCGGATGAATCCCTGAGTCAGAAGCGGTTCGCCCATAGTGAGAGCTTGTGATGAGGTGCCATCATGGTGAAGTTCTTGTGGCCACCAATCAACTCCATCTTCGATATTGCCCTCAAGAAGTATTCGGATAAACGACTCTTGCTCTGCACCTGAAATCAATACAGTCTCGCGGAAGTTCTCTCCCGCCTTCATCGCAAGGATTGAATAAGCAAGTGAGTGAAATGTGCGAGCAACGGGTTCGTAGACAGTTCCCTGTGATGCAATCACGATGGCATCGCGAATCTCTGAAGCACGTTCGCGACCATAGGCAAGTATGAGAATTGATTCTGCGCTCTGACCTTTGCGGATTCTATCAATGGCGGCCTCAACAAGAGCTGTGCTCTTTCCACTTCCCGCTGCACCACGAATGATCAGTGGCGAACTGCGATGTGCAACAGCGGCTGATTGCTGCGCATCGAGGGTGAAGCTCTTCTCAACGAGAGGGGTCGCTACAAGGCGTAGACCTGACTTCTCATTGGCTTTACTCACAGTACGAATTCAACCGTAGAGAGGGGACAAATAGCTGTTACTCACTCTGCTCAGCGTTAAATCGCCGATATCCCCACCATAAGATGAGAAGGATCCCTCCCACCCCAGCTTCAATGAGGTGGATCTGATGGATATGAAAGAAGCTCTCATGCTCTTCATGGCTGGCAGGAGGCGAAGTGGTGGTTGCCATCTCTGAAGGGTGGTTGAGATAGAGCTCATAACTACCTGAAACCGGATGGCCATCTTCGGAGACAACGCGATAGGAGACAAGATAAGTGCCATCGATAAATTCTCTCTGGGGAAGTGTTGCAACGAGGGTGCTTGCCTCAGAGATTTCGGTAGCGAGATTGAGTAGCCTGCCATTCGGCTCTGTGAGTGAAATGGAATTGACCTTCTTCTCACCAATCTGCATGAGAGGTTCGGTGAAGGTAATTGAAATGTTCGAAGGCATCGATGTGAGCGTCGATTTGTAGATGGGGTTTGTGGAGACAACTGATGTGTGGGCATCTGCCACCTGTACCCCGCTGACGATAGAGATCGCCAAGACCGCGAGGAGGTGAGTGAGGACGCGCCTTGTTAATCGCTGCATTGCATCTCCTCCTCAAAGCTGTGAGACCCTACTCCAGTGAGAGCCATACGTACTATCGCTATTTCGAGCACGATGGTCATCGCTGCACTCATTGGCCATATTCTCGCAGGTGGAGACGGCCTTTCTCCTCATTCCGCCGTTGGAATTATCGCCGTGGCAATCTCACTTGCTCTCTTCATCTCTACCAAGAGTTCAGATCCCTTTCGAGTGACGATTGCGATTTTTCTCGCTCAAAATCTTAGCCACTTTATCTTGGGTGGTTCATCGTCAAATACGCAGATGCTGAGCTCTCACCTAATTGCAGGGGCCCTCAGTTACATCATCATTAGCTATTTTGAAAAAGAGCTCCCGTCTCTCAACACAGTTATTGTGAGAATTTTCAAGAGAATTTTCTCGTTTACCCCTATTTCATTACGAGAAATCACCTTCACAGATTTTTTCTACGAATTCAGAATTAAGGTTGAGGCTCTCCTCACCACTCTCTTACTTCGCGCACCCCCTCATCTCTGAGAAGTCAGCACGCCGCTCAGATGGTCTGGGTGGTTGATTTCTATAGAGAAAGAGAATGTATGAAAAAAGTATTTCTAGCTCTCCTTGCCATTTTCACAGCTGCTACTTTGGCATCCTGTGGCTCTGAAAGCGCGAGCACAAGTTCAATATCGATCGACAATCCTGTGATTCGTTCTATCGATTCTGCTTCATATAAGAATGAAACTACCGGAAAATATATGACCGGTTCTTTCATGACAATTACCAACAACAGTTCTAAGGAGATCACTCTCCTTGGTGGTTCTTCACCTGTTGCAGGTATTGTTGAAATTCATGAAGTAGTAAATGGGGTAATGCAACCTCTCGCAGATGGGCTAAAGATCGCTGCACACAGCGATGTGAAGCTTCGAATGGGTGGTTACCACGTAATGCTTCTAGAACTTACCCATGAATTAAAGGCGGGCGAAGAAGCTGAAATCACCCTCCGATTCAGCGACGGTACTACTCAAACAATCACCGCTCCCGTCAAGGATATTGCTATGGATGATGAAGTCTATGGCGCTGACGGGATGAAGTAAGTCGATGAATGCAAGAAAGTTAGCAATCACGCTACTTTCCGCCGTAGTTGGCGGTGGCATCTTTGCCACCGCCACTCTGGTGGATCTAAGAAAAGAGCCAGATATTGGCGCGGTGGTGGAGAGTTTCTATGGCCAACACCAAAATGGAATCGAGATTGCTCGCCAATCAAATCTCACTCTCATTGCATTTAATGTGAAGGAGAGTGCTGATAGAAAGGCAATGGGCCGATTGATGCGCCTTTGGAGTAATGATTCCTCAGAACTTGTGGAGGGAAAATCAATCATTGGTGACCCTCAAGGTGAAATGGCAGAGAATCCTGCTCGCCTGACAATCACCTTTGGATATGGGTACTCACTTTTTCAGAAACTCAATATGGAGAGTGAATGGCCGATACCTCAAAATGAAATTCCTCCCTATCCAATCGATCAACTTGAGGATCGATGGAGCAAGGGAGATGTGATAGTTCAGATATCCGGAGATAATCCCCAATCAATTTTCCATGCTGCACTTGTGATTAAGAGAGATGCAGAGCCATTTGCAGATGTGAAGTGGCAGCAACGAGGATTTCTAGACCCGGCTGGAATCAATGTGGATGGGACTTCCCGCAATCTCATGGGTCAGATTGATGGCACTGCTAATAAGGCCATCGGGAGTCCGGAGTTTAAAGAGATTGCATGGGGCGATGGCGATGGGGGAACCACAATGGTTGTACGTCGCATCCGAATCAATATCCATGCTTGGGACACCCTTTCCACGAAGAATAAGGGGATAGTTTTGGGGCGCGAGCTAGAGAGCGGAGAGAAGATTGAGAGTAAGAGTGCTACTTCACATGTGAGTAGAGCTTTTACCAACGGCACTGCAGGAATTATTCGTCGTGGATTTAATTATGACGATAACTATCTCGCAGATGGAACTCGTGATGCAGGCCTCATCTTCATCTCGTTTCAAGCGAAGCTGAAGAGCTACCTCGATATCCAAGCCAAACTCAATGAAGTAGATGACCTCAACCGATGGACCACCCCGATTGGATCAGCCCTCTTCTACATTCCCGCAGGAGCAACCTCGGGTAAATATGTTGGGCAATCCTTCTTTAAGTAATAAAGCGGAATAAAGATTATGGACCCTCTGCGCGATTATGAGCGCCGGGTCCATATCTTTTTATAGAAAGGGGCTACGACTGATTGCTCTTCTTTGCACGTGAAGCTGCTCGTGCACGCTCTGCGCCATCGAGAGTCACTTTACGAATACGCACAACCGCTGGAGTTACTTCAACGCACTCATCTTCACGACAGAATTCGAGGGCGCCTTCCATGTTGAGCTTCTTAGGTGGAATCAACTTCTCTGCCTCATCAGATCCTGATGCACGCATATTCGTTAACTTCTTTTCGCGAACACAGTTAACGTCCATATCATCGGCGCGAGAATTCTCACCGATAACCATGCCCTCATAAACCTCATCGCCTGGCTCCACGAAGATGGTGCCGCGCTCTTGGATTCCACCAAGTGCGTAAGCAGTTACAGCGCCCATACGGTCTG
>JBFYJI010000002.1:0-95661 GCA_041311505.1 Candidatus Nanopelagicales bacterium
AGCTTCTCTGCATATTCCTTGCCATGGTGGGCGCAGAACATCAGCTCGCCGCCTGAAGCTAGGGTGGCTCGAACATAGGCCTGAGCTCCGCAGCGATCGCAGCGGTCTAGGGCATTAAGAGGTGTGGCTTCGAGAAGTACTTGCTCGGTCATCGCGCTCTCCGTTCGTCTATATAAGTAATCAGAGGCTATCGAGCGCCTCTGACATTGGAACATCATGCCAGTAACTTTTATTCCCCGCCCGCAATAAAAGCTGGAAATCTCACCTATTTTCTACATTCTTTCACTATGTGAGATACGCCTCGGCGCGCTTACCTGATAGCGCAGGGTTGGCTGACTAATCTTTCCCCCCGTGACTGCCAATGATGAGTTGAATTTTAACGCTCCAGCTGCCGATTCTAAAGATAGCTATACCGCCAAGGATCTAGCCGTCCTTGAGGGCCTTGACGCCGTTCGTAAGCGCCCAGGTATGTATATCGGCTCCACCGACTCTCGTGGATTGATGCACTGTCTCTGGGAGATTATCGATAACTCAGTCGATGAATCCCTTGCTGGCTTTTGTAAGAAGATTGAGATCAACCTTGAGGCTGATGGCTCTGTTGAGGTTCATGATGATGGTCGTGGAATTCCTGTCGATAAGGAGCCAAAGACCGGTCTTACTGGTGTTGAGGTCGTTATGACCAAGCTCCACGCAGGTGGAAAGTTTGGCGGCGGTTCCTATGCTGCTTCAGGTGGTCTCCATGGCGTCGGTGCATCAGTTGTGAATGCACTCGCTGAGCGCCTTGATGTTGAGGTCGACCGTAATGGCAAGATTCACTGGATGTCATTTAAGCGCGGCGTTGCTGGCGTCTTCGAGGGCGATGGACCAAAGGCAGAATTCACTGAGCAATCAGGTCTTCGCACTATCGGAAAGATTTCTTCAAAAATCACAGGTACTCGTACAAAGTGGTGGGCAGATCGTCAGATCTTCCTTAAGGATGCATCACTTGATATCGAAGATATCTATGCACGCGCTCGCCAGACATCATTCTTGGTTCCTGGTCTCTCGCTCACCGTTAACGATAACCGCACTAAAGAGAAGACAACACAGACTTTCTATCACAAGGGCGGAATCTCCGAGTTCTGTGATTTCTTACAACCTGATCAGCCAGTAGGAGATGTCATTCGCATCTACGGCACAGGTCACTACCAAGAGACCGTTCCTGTTCTCGACGATAAGGGCCATATGGTCTCAACAGAGGTTGAGCGCGATATGGAGGTTGATATCGCGATGAAGTGGGGCGATGGCTTCGACTCCACAATCCGTTCATTCGTGAACATCATCGCTACACCCAAGGGCGGATCTCACGTCACAGGTTTTGAGCGCGCAATCACCAAGGCATTTAATGAGGCGATGCGCAGTGCCGGAGTATTGAAGAAGAACGAGGCAGATGTCATCAAGGATGACGTCATGGAAGGCCTCACAGCTGTCATCACAGTCCGCATGTCAGAGCCACAGTTTGAAGGCCAGACAAAGGAAGTTCTCGGAACAGCTGCTGCGACAAAGATTGTCAGCGCAGTCGTTGCAGATAAGCTGAAGGAGTTCTTCTCCACGACCCGTCGCATCGATAAGGCAAACGGCAAGTTGATTATGGAGAAGGTTGCAGGAGCTGCACGTACTCGTATCAGCGCCCGTACCCATAAGGATCTTCAACGCCGCAAGAATGCGCTCGAGTCATCAGCGCTTCCAACAAAGCTCTCTGATTGCCGCTCTGAGGATGTCACACGTACCGAGCTCTTTATCGTTGAGGGTGACTCAGCACTTGGTACAACCAAGGCAGCACGCAACTCTGAGTTCCAGGCAATCTTGCCTATCCGCGGAAAGATTCTTAACGTTCAGAAGGCATCACTCTCACAGATGCTCGATGATAAAGAGTGCGGATCGATCATTCAGGTCATCGGTGCAGGTTCTGGCAAGACATTCGAACTCGACGATGCTCGCTATGGTCGCGTGATCTTGATGTCAGATGCTGATGTCGATGGTGCACACATTCGTTGCTTGCTCCTTACCTTGATGTATCGCTATATGCGCCCACTCATTGATTCAGGTCGCGTCTTTGCAGCCATCCCACCACTTCACCGCATTGAGGTCATGGGTGGCGGCGGCAAGAAGGGCCAGTATCTCTACACATACTCCGATGATGAGATGAAGAAAGTCACTGCAGAGCTCACAAAGGCTGGAAAGCGCTGGAAGGAACCAATTCAGCGATACAAGGGTCTTGGTGAGATGGATGCGGATCAGTTGCGCGAAACAACGATGGATCCAGATGCGCGCACACTCCGTCGCATTACGGTCACTGATGCTCAGGCAGCAGAGGCGATGTTCGAACTCCTTATGGGTTCAGAGGTTGCACCTCGTAAGGAATTTATCGCGAACGCTGAGATCTCTCGCGACTCAATCGACGCTTAAGACTTCTTGTAGCCAGTAGGGCACTTCGGAGAAGCGCCCTTTACGGTTTTCTTAAGTTTGCCCTTAATGCAGATGATGACTTTGGTCTTAGAAGCCTGCGGAGGTGTCGGTGACTTCTCCTGCATTAACTTAACGCTGAGCTGTGGCACGGAGTAGTGGAACCCTGAGGCGTGAAGGGTCAGCATTCCCGTAGTTCTATCTTCCTTGATGGTAGTGGTTGCGATATTTGGATTCCCATCCTCTGATGCAACTTCAACTCGCGCAGATATTGGCGCAGAGGTAAAGCCATAAATGCACCGGGCCACATCTGATCTCATTGAAAGCACATACTCTCCCGTGAGGAGCTTGCCCTCCGTATCAAAGTGAGGTGCACCAACTACGTAATCGAGAGTCTGCGTATCTGGGTTCCAGGAAGGTGCGCCTGAACTATAAACAGCAGCGTTACTTGAAACTATGCCTGCAAATCGATTCTGAGCGCAATCTTGCATCTTGCGAGATGGTTCATCTCGGATTGCTCGCACATTCCAAAATGTCTTCATCGCATACGGCTTGTCTTGAAGGAAAGGAATCCAATCTTTGAACTCGCTTATGGCTCGAGTGCCAGAAGAACCTGCACCTGTTTTAAGAATTCTGGTATCGAGATTCTTAGTGGTGAATCCATCTGGCGAACGTGCCGTTCCACCAGTTCCAGCGGGATATTTCGCCTTCATCCATTCTGGCGTATCTGACCATTTGATATATCCGCCAACTGCGGGAGTGCGCATCGCGTTGGCGGAAATCGTCATCTCGCTCCCTTGATTTCCAAGATCTCTTATTGAAATGGAGGGATTTACAACACGACCATTGAGCCAAGGTGAAATTGGGCGATCAAATCTCATAGTTACCGAATACTGCACATCTAGTGGAAAAGTAGCTTTTTGAGCGCATGTCTGCGTATCGTTCATGAAACAACCGAGCATGTCTTCTAAACCACCGCCGACACCTATGCCACCTGTACCGCGCGGGACGAGCGTCATTTTGGGATCACGATAGTTGCCGGAAATCTCCACTACTGGTTGAAGATAGATAAAGAGCTGACCTTGAAATTGAAAGTTCGCGCTCTCTTGAGAGTTCATCTGAGGAACTGGACCTCCGCCACGGACTCCGGCGAGAAGTACATATTTTTCGCTCCCGGAAGGATTGGTCCCAGGTAGTGACCATGAGCTTGCCTGACCGCCATCGGGATACCCCAAGAGAGAATCACCTTTATATTCACCTTGAGGATTCCAGAGTCGTGTAACTTTTCCTAATACTTCTTCGCCATCTGCTCGTTTGGCATTAAGAGAAACGACACAATTTGTGACGATAGCTTCGGTGCACGGAGAGAAAATTGCAGTCGAATCAAAGTAATAGTCTGGTATCTGGCACGCTGGATCTGCTATGGAACTACATAACTTGGTATCCCATGTGTCATAGTTACTTTCGGTCTTGCGATTTCCAACCGTCAATAAACTTGTTGCAAAGTGGTCATTTTCATCAAAGTCAATCCCAATCCATCCGCCTGAATTGGGATCTTCGAAAGTGACGAGTTCAGGATTTTCGATGGCGATTGCAGGGGTGATGGATAGCCCCAGGGCAAACGTCATGGCTAAGACGAATGACTTCCTCATAATGGTGTAACCGTAATACCGCCCCCTATTTATGCGCGAGGGCTGGCTAGTCAGAGATGGTCAGGCTTAATCGATAGAGACGAGATCGAAGTACTCGTCCTTCCAAATGTCCTCATCGCCATCAGGCAAGAGGATCACGCGCTCAGGCTTGAGGGCCTGCACAGCGCCTTCATCGTGAGAGACCATCACCACTGCGCCTTGATACTCAGAGAGGGCGCCGAGAATCTCTTCACGGGATGCTGGGTCGAGGTTGTTGGTCGGCTCATCGAGCAAAAGAACATTTGCTCCTGAGACAACGATCGTTGCAAGGGCGAGGCGTGTGCGCTCTCCACCAGAGAGAACCTTTACAGGCTTATGGACATCATCTCCGGCAAAGAGGAATGAACCTAGAACATTGCGCGCCTCTGGTTCGCGAATATCAGACGTTGACGACATCATATTTTCAAGGATGGTGCGCTCGAAGTCGAGTGATTCGTGCTCCTGTGCGTAGTAACCAATCTTGAGACCATGGCCGTGCTCGACTTTGCCGGTATCTGATTCGAGCTCGCCTGCAAGGATGCGCAGAAGTGTTGTCTTACCTGCACCGTTGAGGCCGAGGATTACTACACGAGATCCCTTATCGATAACGCAGGAGACGTCGGTAAAGATTTCAAGTGAGCCATAGTTCTTAGAGAGCTCTTCACCGGAGAGGGGCGTCTTGCCACATGGAGCAGGAGTTGGGAAGCGAAGCTTGGCAACCTTATCTGCAACTCGAACATCCTCAAGTGATGAGCGGAGCTTTTCAGCGCGGCGCAACATTCCCTGTGCAGCTGTTGCCTTTGATGCCTTTGCACGCATCTTCTCGCCCTGCTTCTGCAGAATCTCAGCGCGCTTTTCAGCATTGGCACGCTCCTTCTTGCGGCGGTGCTCATCTGCCTCGCGCTGGATGAGGTACTGCTTCCAGCCCATGTTGTAGACATCGATAACGTTACGGTTGGCATCGATGTAGAAGACTTTATTGACGACTGTCTCGATGAGGGCAACATCGTGAGAGATGATGACGAGACCGCCTGCGTAGTTCACAAGGTAGTTACGGAGCCAGATAATCGAATCTGCATCGAGGTGGTTAGTGGGCTCATCGAGGAGAAGAGTCTCTGCGCCAGAGAAGAGAATACGAGCGAGCTCGATACGGCGGCGCTGACCACCTGAGAGAGTTGCTAGCTCATTATGAAAGACATCTTCTGAGACACCGAGTGAAGATGCGATTGCTTCTGCCTCAGATGTCGCTGCATAACCACCTGCAGCGTTGAACTCTGCATCAACACGTGTGTAGCGCTCGAGAGCTTTCTCGAGTTCTTCGCCTTCTGTCGTTGAAAGCTCTAACTCGACAGCGCTCATGCGCTTTGCAATCTCGTCGAGGTTACGTGCCGAGAGGATGCGATCGAGAGCAGTTCCTTGATCTTCACCGGTACGAGGATCCTGGGGGAGATATCCAATCTTTCCCGATCGCTGCACTGCGCCACCGGCTGGAAGATTTTCGCCAGCGAGTACCTTTGCAAGAGTTGATTTACCTGCACCATTGCGTCCGACAAAGCCGACGCGATCGCCACTGTTGACGCGGATATTGACGCCATTGACGAGAAGGCGTGCGCCGGCTCGCAGCTCTAATGCGTTGGTTGCAATCACTGGTGCAGTTTACGCACTTGCAAGGCGAGTGCGGCGCGGTACCGCATATGCCTTCGATACAGCAGTGAGTTCATCTGAAACTTGCTTGCGCATGGCTTCATCTGACTTGAGAAGTGATGTAAGAGCTGCGATTGTCGCCTTGAGTTCCTTCGACTCGTTCTCGAGTTCAAGTTTGCTCATCTTGGTGAGGCGGCGAAGTGGCATATCGAGAATATAGGTGGCTTGCTCTTCATTGAGCTTAAAGCCCTTGATGAGCGCCTCCTTTGCAGCGGCAGCATCATCAGAACCACGGATAATCTTGATGACCTTATCGATATCGATAATTGCCTTGAGCAGTCCATCTACGAGACCGAGGCGATCTTCTGCCTTTGCCTTACGGAACTCGCTACGACGGCGAACAACCTCGATACGGTGATCGATAAATACCTGCAAGAGCTCTTTAAGACCTAGTGTCTGAGGGCGACCCTTAACGAGTGCAACAGCGTTGATTGCAAAGCCATCCTCCATTGGAGTGAGCTTATAGAGCTGCTCAAGTACTGCCTCTGGCTCGAAGCCATTCTTCAACTCGATGACAACGTTGGTGCCTGTCTGGCCATCGGTGAGATCGACGATATCGGAGATGCCCTGAATCTTCTTCGCCTTGGCAAGATCTGCAATGCGCTCAACAACCTTTTCGGGGCCGATATTAAATGGGAGCTCTTTGATGACGATTCCCATTTTGCGTGATGTGACCTTGCTGATCTCAACTGTTGCGCGGACCTTAAATGATCCCTTACCTGTTGCATACGCTTCACGGATTCCATCGAGGCCGACGAGTTCGCCGCCTGTTGGAAAATCTGGACCAGGAAGGTGCTTCATCAGTTGATTGAGAGTCGCCTTTGGGTTATCTATTAAGAACTTTGTTGCGGCGATGACTTCGCCGAGATTATGTGGCGCCATATTGGTCGCCATACCGACTGCGATTCCTGAGGAACCATTGACGAGTAGGTTGGGAAACGCTGCAGGCAATACGAGAGGCTCTTGAAGCTGTCCATCGTAGTTAGGGCCGAAATCAACAGTGTTCTCATCTGACTCTGCAACCATGGTCATTGCAGCAGCTGCAAGACGTGCTTCTGTGTAACGCATGGCAGCTGGTCCTGCATCGAGTGACCCAAAGTTTCCGTGGCCATCGATGAGTGGAAGCTGCATGGAGAATGATTGAGCCATTCGCACGAGTGCGTCATAGATTGCAGAGTCACCGTGTGGGTGCAACTTACCCATCACTTCACCGACTACACGCGCTGACTTCACATGGCCGCGATCTGGGCGAAGACCCATATCTGCCATCTGGTGAAGGATGCGGCGGTGAACCGGCTTTAATCCATCGCGTGCATCGGGAAGAGCACGTGAGTAGATAACAGAGTATGCATATTCAAGAAAGGACTCAGACATCTCGGCTGAGACATCGATATCGACAATCTTGCCTGGGAATTCGCCCGGCTTTGGTCCTGCTGCTTTGCCTTTTGCGGTCTTAGTAGCCGCGGCCTTCTTCGTCGCCATGGCGCGTATTCTGCCGTGGCTATGCGCTAAATCTTGGTACCTACACGCGGACGAGCCCCAACGATTGCAACACAGCGGGCGGCGACTGCAGCCCCTGCCTCAAGGGCATGCTGCATATTCTTGGTGGTCGCATAATGTGCAATAAATCCTGCAGCGAATGAATCTCCAGCCCCCGTCGTATCGACAACCTCAGTGGAGGTGGCAGGGACAGAAATGAGAATAGATCCGCGCTTCTTTCCGATTGCACCTTGTGATCCGCGCTTTATGACAACGGTCTCGCACTCCTCAAGCAATACTTCAAGTGCATGCTCTGAATCCATGACGCCGGTGAGATAGATCGCCTCTTCTTCATTGAGAAGGATGACATCCATCATTCGAATCCAGCTCTTTACCTCATCGAGTGGAACTTCCATCATTCCACCGACTGAAGCAGGATCAAAGTAGATAGGAATACCAGCCTCTTTAATCTTTGCAATCATCTCCATCACACCTGGGCGTGAGAGCGGATCGAGAGGGGAGTAGCCAGAGAGATAGACAGCATTGAATCCATTGAGATCAGGAAGGTCGCCGATATGGAGACCTGAATTAGCTCCGTTATCCGGAAACATTGTGCGCTCACCAGTGGGATCAACAAGAACAACAACGACACCAGATGATCCGTGATCGACCATCAAATTGTTGTGGTGAACGCCGAGTGAATCAAATTCGCTCATCAGCGCAGCGCCAGCAGCATCATCTCCAACATGTCCCACGATGGTTGCATGAGCATCTGTACGAGTCAGCCACGAAGCAACGTTTCCTGCAGCGCCGCCACCATGGGTTGAGATCTTTGAGGGCGTATCGCTGCCGTAATTAATCTTGTCCGGCATTACCGCAATCTTGGTGATGACATCGAGCATCACATCACCGATGCAGAGGACGCGCGCTGTCATTAGTACAGCTCTTACTTCTTAGAAGCTACAGCGATATCTGCAGCGAGAGCTGAGTTGGATTTAATGATGTCGATATTGACTTTGAGGGATTCGCCCTCTGATGCGGTGTGGAAGTGCTCGAGCAAGAATGGAGTCACATACTTACCGTGGATTCCGTTCTTCTCTGCTCCTTCGAGACCGCTCTTCAAGATGGCATCGTGGCGTGCGCGATCCATCTCTTTCTCAACAGGATTAGCAACAACGAGGCCATTATTTGTTTTGAGGCCTTGACGCTTCTTAATCACTGCAGCAATCTCTTCAGCGCTATTAACCTGATGTTCTATGGTGAAGCCCGAATCAGTGAGATAGAAGCCTGGAAACTTAGTCGTCTTATATCCAACAAGACCAATGGCTAGAGTCTCAAGACGTTCGAGAGTTGCACCGACATCGAGAATTGACTTCACACCCGCACAGACGATTGTGATATCGAGCTGCGAAAGGGCAGTGAGGTCTGCAGATTCATCGAAAGTCTCGTTTGCGCCGCGGTGAACACCACCGAGACCGCCAGTGGCAAAGACGTGAATTCCTGCAAGGGCTGCAAGGTGGGCAGTAGCAGCAACTGTTGTCGCCGCAGACTTTCCCGTCGCTGCAATGATGGCGAGATCGCGACTTGATGCCTTGGCGATGTCATCACGGTTTGCAATATCAACGAGTTGGTCATCGGTAAGACCGATATGGACTGTGCCATCGAGGAGTGCAATCGTTGCAGGAACTGCTCCACGTGATCGAACAATCTCTTCTACTTCGCGAGCAACTGTGAGATTTGAGGGACGTGGAAGACCGTGGCTAATGATTGTTGATTCAAGGGCGACGATTGGCTTGCCGTGCGCAAGCGCCTGCGCAACCTCAGGGGATGTTACAAATGAGCTCTCTGACATGGCGGTAAGAATACTCGTGGGATGATTTACCCGTGCACCTATCGCAGATCATGCCCTCGATATTCTCGGGCCTTCATCTCGCTGATACGCAGGATTTTCTTGGATGTGGCGAATCTCCCACTGGACGTGAGCTTCTCTTTCTCGTAGATGGATTCGGTGCGGATGTCTTAGGTAAGTACGCAGCTGATGCGCCGACCCTTGCATCGCTCTCTCCATACTCAACAATCACAACATCGTTTCCCTCCACTACATCGACAAGTCTTGCAACGCTTACAACAGGTTCACTTCCGGGTGCCCACGGAATGATGGGTTACACAGTTCGAGTGCCGCGCAGTAGTGGCCGAGTGCTCAACTCGCTCAAGTGGGATGAGCGAGTTGATCCACAGATCTGGCAGCCAGTTCCGACTCTCTTTGAACGCGCCACTGCATCTGGAATCACTGTGACCCATGTTGCTGCTAAGCGATATGAAGGCTCTGGATTTACCCGCGCAGTCTTACGAGGCGCCCACTATCGCGGTGCAAATATCACCAGTGATTTGATTGGTGAGACAGTGAAAGCTCTTGTAAAGACCCCATCCTTTGTCTATCTCTATGTCAATGATCTCGATTCTGCTGGCCACTCAGATGGTGTTGGCTCGGAGAAGTGGCTTACAGCCCTTCGCCAGATTGATGCGATGGTTGCTCAATTAATCGAGAAGTTACCCAAGGGTGTGCGTCTCTGGGTTACAGCAGACCACGGAATGATTAACGTGGAAGAGAAGATTGTGATGGGCGTTGATAACAATCTCCTTGAAGGAATCGCCACCATTGCAGGTGAGCCACGTACGAGACATCTCTATCTCCCACAAGATTCTGACCTGGCACCTCGCAACGAAATCATCTCTCGCTGGGAGGAGTCGCTGGGAGAGAAGGTGCGAATGCATACTCGTGAGAGCGCGATCGACGCTGGTCTCTTTGGAGGCAACGTTTCGCTCGATGCATCCGAGCGCATCGGTGACATCATCGCAATCGCACAAGGTGGTCTCGTATTACTTGATCCAGAGCGCGCAGATAAAGAAGGTGCAATGGTGGGTCACCATGGCGGAGATAGCGTTATTGAATCGTCAGTACCGTTACTGACTTCGGTAAAGAATTAAGAGTTAGTTGTTGTCGTAATCTTCATCTGAAGATGGTTCAACCGGTGCCTTTGCACCAAACATGATTTCATCCCATGAAGGAATCTTTGCTCGTGCTACAACGCCATCTTCTGCATCTGCCGCAGTTGGTGTTGTGCGGATTGCAACGAGACGAGGTGTCTCGGCTTTATCTTCAACGACAACTGGCGAGAAGAGTGAGTTTGCTCCTGGAAGATCCACTGGTGCTGGTGTTTCAACGCGAGATGGGTGTGATGGCTCAGCGTTGATAAAACCTGGCTCAATTACTCGAGCTGGCGCTTCTTCACCGATTAACCATGCACCGTTGTCATCGGTGGGATTAATTGTTTGACGTGATGTGTCGAAGTTCCATGCTGCAACTCCGTTGCCATCACGGTTAGGGAAGTGGAGTTCGATATGCCATGTTGTATCTGGAAGTCGCCATGTATTCCATGAGAGATCATCTGCATCAACACCGCGCGGAACCAACTTATTGATCACTGCATCTAAGAAGGTGATATCGAGACGAGTCGAGTCCTTGCGAAGTGCTGCGCTGCGAGCTTGGTTAAGAATGTATTCGCGCTCTTGAAGAATTGGACCTGAGAAGCGAGCAATCTTGTCGAGGGTTGTATTGCCTTCACGAGCGATGACCTCTGGAGCATCACCTGCACGGAGACGACGCTGGATCTCTTTGACGCTGATTGTCTCGTCAGCATCTGTTGGGACTGCGGTAAGGCGTGGTTGGTTAACAGTTGCGCGCAATGTGTCGCTAATACGGAGAGTGAATTCAGCGCCATCGTTATCGACTACAACGAGGTGGGTGCCTTCTTCATTCTTGCCTGTTAAACGGAGCTCGCTCATGGGGGTGAGAATAACTGATGAGGCAGGTAGAATCGCAGCTATGAGCGGTCAAGACCCTAAAGTTATTTTGGCGCACGAGCTTCTCGCACTTGCCCAGAGGGTTGGACGCGATGCAGCAGCTCTTCTGATGGATCGCCCTGCAGAACTCCAGGTCAATGCGAAGTCGACTGCAATCGATGTCGTTACTCAGATGGATATCAAGGTCGAAGCATTTATCGTCCAAGAACTTCTCGCCGCACGCCCTGATGACGGGATGATTGGAGAAGAAGGTGCAGACCGACCAAGCTCGTCAGGAATCACATGGGTGATCGACCCCCTCGATGGAACTGTGAACTATCTCTATGACCTGCCAGGGTGGAATGTCTCCATCGCTGCAAAGGATGATGAGGGTCAACTCGTGGGAGTCGTCACTGCACCCACGATTAATTCAACCTGGTGGGCGGTGCGCGGTGCAGGTGCCTTCCATAATGGGAGGCAGATTCACTGCAATGACCCGATCGAGCTCAATCGCGCAATGCTTGCAACCGGATTCCAATATGACGTCACCCACCGCAACGCACAGCTTGAAGATTTCTCTCGTCTGATCACCGGTATTCGCGATATTCGCCGCAATGGGGCAGCAGCCGTGGATCTCTGTCACGTGGCGATGGGTCGCATCGACGGGTATTACGAGCATGGCCTCAAAGAGTGGGATTGGGCGGCCGCTGGATTGATTGCCCAAGAGGCAGGCGCTCGCTTTGGACTCTATGGCAGCGCCCCCTACATGATGACTCTGGCAGCTGGCCCCCACCTCTACGCTCAGCTGGAAGAGGCCCTCCGCCTCGATTTTTAACCCAAGGCCCTCCTGTGGCAAGATACGGGGTCTGCGCAGCGTAAGCCGCGCCGCAATACCTCAAGCGTTACCTAGATATAAGGACTGAACATGAACATTCTCGACGTCGTAGACGCAGCATCCCTCCGCAAGGACATTCCACAGTTCCGTGCAGGCGATGAGCTCAAGATTCACGTTCGTGTTATCGAAGGTAACAAGTCACGTCTTCAGGTCTTCCAGGGCGTTGTCATCCGTCGCCAAGGTGATGGAGTTCGCGAGACATTCACAATCCGTAAAGTCTCTTACGGTGTTGGAGTTGAGCGTACATTCCCAGTTCACACACCAGTGATCGAGAAGATCGAACTCATCCAGAAGGGTGATGTTCGTCGTGCAAAGCTTTACTACCTCCGCGATCTCCGCGGTAAGGCTGCCAAGATTCGCGAAAAGCGCGATGGTGTTGTTGGTTACGGTGACGGAATTCTCGTAACTCCTGAGGCTGCTCCTGTTGTTGAAGCACCTGCTGCAGTTGTTGAAGAAGCGCCAGTTGTTGAGGCAGTTGTTGAAACTCCAGCAGCAGAGGCAGTCGTCGAGACTCCTGCAGCTGAAGAAACATCTGCAGAATAATTTCTAAGTACCTGCCTCGTAAGGGCTCGTTCTTTCGCGAGTTCCCTGTACTTGTCGTGGTCGCGCTCGCTGTATCACTAGTCATCAAAACATTCTTGGTTCAGTTCTTTTACATCCCTTCTGGTTCTATGCAGAACACTCTGCAGATCCAAGATCGTGTTGCTGTCAATAAGTTGCCGTTTATCTCAAAGTCAATCGACCGCGGAGATGTAGTTGTCTTCCGCGATCCAGCAAATTGGTTGCCTGCTGTGACTCAAGAAAATGGCAACTCGATCATTTCTAAGGCTAAAGAAGTTCTTATCTTCACAGGTGTTCTTCCTAATCCTGCAAAGCAGTACCTCGTCAAGCGAGTCATCGGTGTAGCTGGCGATCACATCATCTGCTGCGATTCAACAGGTGGGCTCACAATCAACGGCAAGAAAACGAACGAGCCATACATCTTCGCTGGCAATAAGCCGAGTGAGATGGATTTCAACGTCACCGTGCCTGAAGGAAAGATCTGGGTGATGGGCGATCACCGTGGTGCATCTGCGGATTCTCGCTACCACCAAGATGATGTCAACAATGGAATGGTCCCTGTATCCAAGGTGACTGGCAGAGTATTTGGAATTATCTGGCCATTTGATCACTTCGGTCTCGTGCCATCACAGAATCCAATCGTTTCTTAGTCACTTCTACTTGCCATGTGTTCTCCCAAGCGCATCGAAGAGATGTTGCGCGATGCCGGCATTTCACCCATTGCAGGTGTAGATGAAGCAGGTCGAGGACCATGTGCAGGTCCACTCGTCATTGCGGCAGTGGTACTTGATGATCCCTTTGCCGATACATGGAAAGAGATGCGCGACTCAAAAGAGATTAGTGAGAAGAAGCGTGAACTCCTCTTTGATGTCGTTATGGAAAATGCTGCAGCAGTAAGCATTATTGAGGTGTCGCCTAAGGAGATTGATGAGCGTGGGGTCCATGCCGCCAATCTCGATGGAATGCGCCGTGCAGTGAATGGGCTTTCGATGACACCTGGATATGTATTAACCGATGGCTACGCCATTGAAGGATTAGCTCTTCCTAACATTGCTGTATGGAAGGGTGATCAAGTAGTGACAGCAATTAGCGCTGCATCCATCATTGCAAAGGTCACCAGAGATCGCATTATGCGCGAGATGGAAGTTCTTTACCCAGGTTACGGATTTGCAGGACACAAGGGGTATATCACCGCAGCACATACCAAGGCGATCACAGACCTTGGGGTGACTCCCATTCACCGTAAGTCATTTTCAAATATCGCTGCACTTCTATAATCCACAATTCTCAAGATAATTCTTATCTGCAGGCTCATGCCATTTACCTTGCATATCTAGATGATGATGAAGCGTATAAAGCGCTGAACTCTTAAGGTATGCGAATTGAGGAAATGATGAATGCAATCCAGATGAGAGTTGCTATCGCAGCCCATTACGAACCCGGCAATCGCCACATTGCTCGAGCTATTCGAGAGGATGGGCTAGAGGCAACATATGAGGCAATTCCTGAGTTAGAACAGGTTGATATCCCATCGATTCTCCAATCCATTGAAGAGGTTGGGGGAGCGGTGTTGATCCCTGAAGATCCACGATGGCCCAAAGACCTCGATGATTTGGATGCTCCTCCTGTTCTTCTCATCGCCAAAGGAGATATCAGTGCACTCGCTACCCAATCTCTTGCAATAGTTGGCACACGCAACCCCACTCCTTATGGATTGCGTAATGCAACGGAGTTTGCAGCAGGTTTTGTCGATAGGGGATGGGCGATTGTTAGTGGTGGCGCATACGGAATTGATTCAGCTGCGCATAAAGGAGCGTTGATTGCAGAAGGTCAGACAGTTGCAGTGACAGCATCTGGTCTCGATATTCCATATCCTGCAGGCAACCAGCGACTCTTTGAAGAGATTGTCGAAAACGGTGCAATTGTGACTGAATATCTTCCAGGTGTCCCAGCTCGCCCTCATCGCTTCTTGGTGCGTAACAGGATTATCGCTGCACTTTCACAGGCGACACTTGTCGTTGAAGCTGCCTTTCGAAGTGGGTCACTGCGTACTGCGCGAGATGCTGCAGAGATGATGAGACCGGTAATGGCGATTCCGGGACCCATTAATGCGCCAACATCAGAGGGCTGCCATCGCTTGATAGGAGAGAGGAGCGCCGAACTCGTCTCATCGATCCCTGATGCTATCGAGTTACTCTCATCATTGGCATAACCCCTCTTCAATAGATGAGAGAATAGGACTATGAGTGATTTCCGTTCGGGCTTTGTCGCAATTGTCGGCCGCCCCAATACAGGTAAATCAACTCTTATCAATGCGCTAGTGGGAAGCAAGATAGCAATTACATCGCACCATCCCAACACCACCCGCCATGCAATTCGTGGAATCGTCAATAGCGATAATTTTCAAGCAGTTCTTGTAGATACACCAGGCGTTCACAAACCTCGCACTCTTTTGGGTCATCGACTCAATGCAGTAGTCAGCGAGAGCCTCGACTCAGTCGATGTCATCATGATGTGCTTACCTGCAAATGAAGCGACCGGTGCCGGCGATCAATTTATCGCAGCAGAAATTGCAAAGCATCCTAAGGCGAAGAAGTTCGCTCTGATCACCAAGACGGACACAGTCAATAAGAAGACTCTTGCAGAGCGCCTGATGACAATCTCTGATCTCGCAGGTGGATTTGAGTGGGATGAGATTGTTCCCGTCTCAGCAGTTGTGCATGATCAGATCGAGCTACTTGAGGGTTTGATTGCTGACAATCTTCCTGTTGGTCCTGCCTTCTACCCAGTCGATCAGAAGAGCGATCAAGATACTGAGACTCATATCTGCGAGCTCATTCGCGAAGCAGCAATGCGCGATGCTCTCCAAGAGTTGCCGCACTCCATCATGGTGACTATCGATGAGATATCAGAGCGCGAGCCCAATGGCACACGTCCATTCTTTGATATCCATGCAACCATTCACGTAGAGCGCGACTCACAGACCGGAATCATTCTGGGTCACCAGGGTCAGCGGCTGAAAGATATTGGCATGCGCGCCCGAAAAGATATTGAGCACTATCTTGGTGCAAGAATCTTCTTAGGGCTTCATGTGAAAGTCTCTAAAGAGTGGCAGCGTGACCCCAAGCTCCTTGAGCGCCTCGGCTTCTCAGATCGTAAGTAGTTATTTAAGCTGAGATAACACCCGTTGCAAGTGCAACGAGAAGTGCTGAGCCGAGAAGAATTCGGTAGATCACAAATGGCGTAAATGATTTAGTGGAGATGTAGCGCATCAACCATGCAATCACTGCATATCCCACGAGGAATGCGATCACCGTTGCAGTAAGAGTCTCGCCCATCGTAAATACTCGAATACCGGGCTCCTCGATAGCTTTTTTGAGTTCGTAGAGTCCGCTTCCAAAGACGGCAGGAAGTGCGAGAAGGAATGAGTAGCGCAGAGCTGACTCACGGCGATATCCAAGGATGCGTCCCATGGCAATTGTTGCGCCAGATCGTGAAACACCTGGGATAAGGGCGAGTGACTGAGCAAGGCCGTAGAGGATTCCGTGGCTAGGTGTTAATTGATCGAGTGTGCGCTCATTGCGACCCATGTAATCCAAGAAACCTAGGAGGAATCCAAAGAGAATCAACGTTGTGGCGATGATCCACAGTGATCGGAGTTCATTTTCGATATATGACTGGCCGAGATAGCCGAGCGCAACGATCGGAAGAGTGCCGATAGCAATTAACCATGCAAGGCGTGCATCTGCCTTTTGAATATGGGTTAGATGTGATTTGCGGTTAAGAGATTTAAGCCAAGCGCCAACGATCGATGCGATATCTTTGCGGAAGTAGATCAGAACTGCGAGCTCGGTGCCAATCTGTGTGATTGCAGTAAATGTCGCACCTGGATCTTGCGCCGCGCTCATTACTTTGCCGACGATAGCAAGGTGAGCATTGGATGAGATCGGAAGAAACTCGGTAAGACCTTGAACAATTCCTAAAATGATTGCGTTGATCATGCCTTCACCTCATTCTTTCGACTTGCAAAGTAAGAGCCGACCAAGACAAGCGGTAATCCTAAGATGATTCCGATTGTCAGAGGTTCGCCGAGAATAATAACTCCCAAGACCACAGCAAATGCTGTATTCAGGTATGTCACAAGAGATGCACGGGCAACTCCAATAATTGGAGTCAGCGCGAAGAAGATCGCAAAAGCGACTCCAGTAGAGAGAACGCCGAGACCGATAATCGCCCAGATGGCTGAGGTGCCAATCTCATGTGATGGCCACTGGTGAATTGCAAATGGGAGATAGAAGAGCGATGTAATCACCATCGCAACAGCGTTAATTGCAACGCCCGAAACACCCGGAAGTCCTTTCTGAACAAACATCACTGCATATGAGTAACCGACTGCTGCCAGAAGAATCATGCCGATAGAGAGCGGATCTGCAGATCCCTTAATGCTTTCAATGCCGACGACAGCAACAAGTCCAATAAAGCCGATGATGATTCCGAAGAGTCGCTTATGGTGCCAGACTGACTTATCACCATCGAGTGAGGCGAAGATAGTTGCCCAAATTGGAACTGAGGCAACGAGAAGACCGGCAAGCCCTGATGAGATCTTCTGCTCTGCAGTGCCAATAAGAATCCATGGGCCAATCATCTCTAGAACTGCATATGGCAATACATATTTCATTCCGCGGATAGCTGCGCCGAGTGTCTTCTGATGGATAGACCAAGGAATCAGAATCGCTGCACCGATTGCGGTGCGCAGGCAGACAACAATCGCTGGAGTAAATCCATTATCGGGATCAACAGCTACCTTGATGAAGAGGTATGGAACGCCCCAGAGAAAGCCGACAAGAAGAAATAAGGCCCATCCACGACGCGACATAGAGACTCCGAATAGCTAGAAAAAATTAGCGATTATTTATCACTGATTGATAGAGAGCGAGTGTAGTTGCTGCAACTGCATCCCAACCGAATTCTGAGATGGCACGCTGGCGTCCTGCTGCGCCATATTGTGCGAGAAGTTCGGGGTGAGACATTAAGCGAGAAATTGCCTCGGTAATCGATGCCTCAAAACGTGGGATGTCATTTTCGGTGTAATCAACGAGTTCACCAGTTACTCCATGGTTGACAACCTCTGGAATTCCTCCAACGCGAGAGGCGAGCACCGCAGTCTCGCACCCCATCGCTTCGAGATTCACGATTCCGAGCGGCTCATAGATAGATGGACAGAGGAAGAGATCTGCATGAGTGAGAGCAGCAGTTAATTTATCGTGGGGGAGCATCTCCTTAATCCACCAGACATTCTTGCGGCTCTTCTGAAGCTCTGCGATTAACTCAGCGACTTCATTGCCAATCGTTGGCTCATCAGGGCTACCTGCAGCGAGAACAAGGCCATAACTATCTGGAACATCGCGCCAAGCACGCAAGAGATGAGCTAAACCTTTTTGGCGAGTAATGCGGCCGACAAACATCGCATAACGCCCATTAATTCCATATTCTTCAAGAACGCTGCGATCGTGGTTAGGCGCAAATCGTGAAGTATCAACACCATTACGAATTGTCACAATCTTGGAAGGATCAACATCTGGATATGCACTGATGACATCTGCTCGCATTCCATCGCTGACAGCTATGATCGCAGCAGCTGCCTCATAAGCAGTTTTCTCTGCCCATGATGAGATTTGATAACCGCCACCCAGTTGCTCTGCCTTCCAAGGACGCAAGGGTTCGAGTGAGTGCGCACTGACAATATGAGGTGTGCCGTAGAGCAATGAAGCTGTGTGGCCTGCCATATTGGCATACCAGGTATGTGAGTGCACCACATCAACATCACCAAGATTCTGGGCGATTGCAAGGTCGGTTGCAATTGCTTGCAGTGCAGGATTGGCAGTTGCAAAGTCAGCAGGGGTCTCATATCCAAAAGAACCATCGGTGCGTGCTCCACCGAAGCAGTGCACATCGACCTGAACATCCTTTAACTGACGGAGAGCTTCAGTCAATTGAAATACATGGACACCTGCACCGCCGTAGACAGCCGGTGGCCACTCTTTGGTGACAATGCCGATTCGGGTCTGGGCTCCGCTCATTGAGAAAGAGTAACGGTGACTCTAGCGCTGAGGTAGGGAGTTGAGTAACCTTTCTCTATGGCTCGCTTTGAAGTTCCACTCGGCATCGTTCTCGCCGGCGGTGAAGGTAAGCGATTGATGCCGCTCACAGCAGATCGTGCAAAGCCAGCTGTCCCATTTGGAGGCTCCTATCGCCTCATCGACTTTGTCCTTTCAAACCTTGTTAATGCAGATATGCGCAAGATTGCCGTACTGACTCAATACAAATCCCATTCACTCGACCGCCACATCACAACCACCTGGCGCATGTCGACTCTCCTTGAAAATTATGTAACACCAGTACCAGCACAGCAGCGACTTGGTCCACGGTGGTATACAGGTTCTGCCGATGCAATTTTGCAGAATTTCAATTTAATCCATGACGAGAATCCAAAGCATGTTGTCGTCTTCGGTGCAGACCACGTCTATCGCATGGATCCTGCACAGATGTATGACCAGCATCTCAATACTGGTGCTGGCGTTACTATCGCAGCTATCCGTATGCCACGATCTGAAGCGCATGAGTTCGGTGTTATTGAGCTGGCTGAAGACGGAATCACTATTAAACAATTCCATGAGAAGCCATCTGATCCACCTGCAATGCCAGGCCATCCAGATCTCTCACTGGTATCGATGGGAAATTACATCTTCAAGCGCGATGTCATGGAAGAGGCGCTTATTCTTGATTCAGAGGATCTTGAGTCTCGCCACGATATCGGTGGAAATATCATCCCGATGTTAACTGCTGCCGGCCAGGCAAAGGTCTACGACTTTGAGCATAACGTTGTTCCTGGTGCGACCGAGCGCGATAAAGGTTATTGGCGCGATGTAGGTTCGATCGACGCCTATTACGACGCACATATGGATCTCGTCTCAATCCACCCAATCTTCAATCTCTACAATCGCGAGTGGCCACTTCTTACCAATCCACCATCACTGCCACCTGCAAAGTTCTCTGAAAACGGTATTGCTCAAGATTCAATTGTTGGAGCAGGTTCGATTGTCGCTGGCGGCCATGTCAACCGTACAGTTGCTTCTTACGATGTTCATGTCGGACCAGGTGCATTTGTCGATAGCTCAGTCTTGATGCCCAATGTAAAGATTGGCGACCGCGCCGTTATCCGCAATGCGATTATCGATAAGGGTGTCGTTGTCGAACCAGGTGCTCAGATCGGTGTTGATCTCGAACGCGATCGTCAGCGCTTTACAGTGACCGATTCAGGCATCGTCGTAGTCGGCAAGAGCATCCGCGTCACACCTTAATTGACAAATTTCTTCAATTCATCTGCTGCATAATCAATTGCGACCTTTGCCATTGGCGTTACCGCCAAATTGGTAAAGAAACCATGGATCATGCCATCAAATTGTTTGTAGAGGACAGGCACGCCATCGCCATGTAACTTTGCAGCATATTGCTCGCCGTCGCTCAGCAGTGGATCGTATTGAGCAGTCAGCACAATGGCCGGCGCTGCATCTTTAAGAGAATTCGCCACCATAGGTACCGCGTAGGGATTGCGATCGTGGTCAGTGCCTTGGAGATATTGATCCCAGAACCATTTCATCGCCTGAGTGGAGAGGCCGTACCCGGTAGCCATATTTTCATAAGAGTCAGTTGTAAAGATTCGACCATTACATGGATAGATCAGCAGCTGAAAGGCGAGTGGGATCTTATTGTCACGTGCCTTGATTGCAACCGCGCTAGCTAAATTAGCACCAGCGCTATCTCCAGCAACACCGATGAGGTCTTTATTGATGCGAAGTTCTTGAAAGTGATCACGCACCCAGAGCAAGGTGGCATAACAATCATCGAATGGAATAGGGAAGGGGTGCTCTGGCGCCTTCTGATAATGAACTCCGATGATGGTAAAGCCACTGTGATTGGCAAGACGTGACATCGATGCGTCATACATATCGAGGTAATTGAGAACAAAACCTCCACCATGAAAATGAACAATTGCAGGAGCGGAAGGGTTATCTGTTGGACGATAGATTCGAATCGGAAGATCTGCCGTTGGTCCTGGGATAAATCGATTCACGATCTCAAATACTGGCTCTACTTCACCTGATGTCGCCATTCGCCCCTGAGTATTGGCGCGAATAATGTGGAGCGGAGCCTCCCAGACTGCAGGAGCTCCAGAGGCAGCCTGCTTCTCGAGAAAATCCTTGATTTCTGGCGCTAATGGCATGGAGACAGTAAATCACGCTCGTTGTAGACTGAGCCAAGGTCAACGTTGACATTTGAGCTTAATTTTCAAGCTCGCTCTCACTCAATATTTGGAGTTTCAAGATGCGTTTTGGTGTTCTTACAGGTGGCGGAGATTGTCCTGGACTCAACGGAGTTATCCGTGGCGTCGTAACAAAGGGAATCAAGGAGTACGGCTACGAGTTCGTTGGCTTCCGCGATGGCTGGAAGGGTCCACTTGAGGGACTGACAATGCCTCTCGACCTTGCAACAGTAAAGCCAATCCTTGCAAAGGGTGGCACTATCCTCGGTTCATCACGCACCAACCCATTTAAGATCGATGGTGGCGTTGAGAAGATTAAGGCAAACCTTGAGGCACATGGCGTTGATGCGCTCATCGCTATCGGTGGAGAAGACACACTCGGTGTTGCTACCAAGCTCCACGCTCTCGGCGTGAAGGTAATCGGTGTTCCAAAGACAATCGATAACGACCTCAACAACACAGATTTTACATTTGGTTTCGATACATCAGTCAACATTGCGATGGAGGCGATCGACCGTCTTCACACAACTGCAGAGTCACATCACCGTCCATTGATCGTTGAGGTCATGGGTCGCCACGCAGGATGGATCGCTCTCCACTCAGGTATCGCGGGAGATGCTGCATGCATCTTGGTTCCTGAAGTGAAGTTCTCAGTGGATAAGGTCTGCGAGTATGTGAAGTCACGCTTTGCTACAGGAACAGCTCCTATCATCGTGATCGCAGAAGGTGCGATTCCACAAGATGGCGACATGATCGTTAAGGATCAAGAGCTCGATGCCTTTGGCCACGTCAAACTCTCCGGTATCGGAGATTGGCTCGCTAAGGAGATTGAGGCAAAGACTGGTTACGAGACACGTTGCACAGTCCTCGGACATATCCAGCGCGGCGGAACTCCAACTGCATTTGATCGCGTTCTCTCATCACGCTTTGGACTTGAAGCGATCACAGCTGCACACCAGGGTGATTGGGGCACAATGATGGCTCTCCACGGCACAGATATCGTTCACGTCCCATTGGCATCAGCAACTGATGTCTTGAAGACTGTTCCTATCTCTCGTTACGAAGAGGTCTTTAGCTTCTTCGGCTAGCAAATCCTTTAATTTCATATGGCAAGCCATTGAAATTACCACGCATCCCGACCCTTCGAGACTTTAGGCTAACTCCATGACCTCACTTGATTCACTCTTTGACGACAAGGCTGTTGCTGCGCAACAACCCAATTGGCCGGGTGGACCAGAAGGCGCGCCATTAGCTAAGGCAGTGGCAGAGCTCAAAGCTCTGCCACCGCTTGTCTTCGCAGGCGAGTGTGATCAACTCAAAGAGCGGATTGCAGAGGCAGCGGCAGGAAAAGCATTCTGGCTTCAAGGTGGAGATTGCGCAGAGACATTTGGATCAGCGACTGCAGATTCAATCCGTAATCGCATCAAGACAATCTTGCAGATGGCAGCAGTTCTTCAATATCAATCATCGCTTCCAGTAATCAAGGTTGGTCGCATGGCAGGCCAATTTGCCAAGCCTCGCTCTAACGATACTGAGACTCGTAACGGAGTCACTCTTCCTGCATATCGTGGTGATGCCGTTAATGGTCTAGAATTTACTGAAGCGGCGCGCACGCCAGATCCTCAGCGCCTCGTTAAGGTCTATAACACTTCGGCTGCAACCCTTAATTTGGTGCGCGCATTTACACAGGGTGGTTTTGCAGATCTCCGTCGTGTACATGAGTGGAATAAGGGCTTTATTAAGGATTCCACCTTCGGCGCACAGTATGAAGAGGTTGCAAACGAAATCGGACGCGCGCTCTCATTTATGGAGTCAGCAGGTGTAGATCCTGAGCAATTTAAGGCAGTCGATTTCTATGCAAGCCACGAAGCTCTCATCATTGAGTACGAAAAGGCATTGACTCGTATCGATTCACGTACCGATCTTCCTTATGATGTATCTGGCCACTTCATCTGGATTGGTGAGCGCACTCGTCAGATGGATGGTGCACACGTTGACTTCGCCTCTAAGGTTCGCAATCCCATCGGCGTCAAGCTTGGTCCTAAGACAACGGTCGAAGATGCTCTCGCTCTCATCGAAAAGCTCGATCCCAACCGCGAGCCAGGTCGCCTCACATTTATTACACGCATGGGCGCTGGAAAGATTCGCGAGATTCTCCCTTCTCTTGTTGAAGGTGTTACCAAGAGCGGCGCGCAGGTTCTCTGGGTCTGCGATCCGATGCACGGAAATACCTTTGAGACTTCAAATGGATATAAGACACGTCAATTTGAGGATGTCCTCGATGAGGTTCGCGGCTTCTTTGAGGTGCATAAGCAGCTGGGAACGCATCCAGGTGGAATCCATATCGAGCTCACCGGAGATGATGTCACCGAGTGTCTCGGTGGTGGAAACCAGATTTCAGAGAAAGATCTCGAGTCACGGTATGAGACAGCGTGCGATCCACGCCTCAACCACTCACAATCTCTCGAGTTGGCATTCCTCGTCTCGACAATGCTCCGCAATCGATAATTTGCCATGGAGAAACTGCTTTCCACAACACTTGCCTCACCCATTGGAAAGCTCTATCTCTTAACGCGTGGAGATACAGTCTTGGGACTTAACCTCTCTGGCTTTCAAGACCTTCTTGCATCCCTCTCACCACAAGAGCTCGAAGAGAAGATCGCCAAGAGCGCCCGTATTCCTGGCATCACTGATGCAATTACCAATTACTTTGATGGCGATCTCAAGGCGATTAATGGGATCAAGGTGAAGCAACCTGGTGGTGCATTTTCTCAAGCTGCATGGTCTTCAATGCGAAAGATTAAAGTGGGCACGATGGAGTCATATGCAGATCTTGCCTATCGCGCAGGAAGTCCGGCTGCGGTACGCGCAGCAGGAAGCGCCTGTGCCAAGAATAAGATTGCGCTCATCATTCCTTGCCACCGCATCATCAAATCCGGTGGAGCAATTGGGGCCTATGGCTGGGGAGTTAATAAGAAGATCTGGCTCTTACAGCACGAAGGCGCTCTCGATTAAGCGAGAGCCGCCTTCATAATCGCAATAGCTTCTTCGCACTGCACATCATCAAAATCGAGATGAGTTACAAGTCGCGCATAAGTCTTTCCAAGCGCGCTTATCAATAATCCAGCGTTCTTGCAGCGGGATGCAAATTCAGCAGCAGTTATTTCTGCATGAGAGAGATCAAGGCCGACGATATTGGTCTCGACCTTAGCTGGATCAATCAAAGTTGAATCCACCGAGGCAAGTGCCACCGCCATCTTCTTAGCGCGAGCATGATCATCTGCAAGTCGCTCAATATTGTGATCAAGTGCGTAATGTCCAGCAGCGGCAAGGAGGCCGATCTGTCGCATTCCACCGCCGTAACGCTTTCGCCAGATGCGGCACTCAGCAATGGTTTCCTTGCTGCCGAGAGAGATTGAACCCACCGGTGCGCCAAGGCCTTTAGAGAGACAGACGCTGATTGTGTCGAAGTGCTTTCCAAATTCGGTAAATGGCGTACCGGTTGCAACATGGGCGTTCCAGATTCGAGCGCCATCAAGGTGCATCGATATTCCACGAGCGCGTGCGCCACTACTGAGACGTTCGATCTCAGAGATGGGTTGAACCGTTCCACCACCGAAGTTATGGGTATTTTCTACAGCGATTGCTGTTGTGGAGACTAAGTAAGGTCCCGCATTCTCATGTGCGATTGCAAGAGGAGCGTCGGCGTTGAGAAGTCCACCTTGCGAATCCCAAGTTCGCGTTGTGATTCCGCTAAATACTGCACCGGCACCGAGCTCGGCGCGGACGATATGGGCACGCACATCTGTCAACAACTCTTCGCCTGGCTTTACAAGTGTGCGGATGAGAAGTTGATTGGCGAGCGAACCAGAAGGAGAGAAGAGTCCGGCCTCCATTCCAAACATTTCGGCAACACGTGCCTCAAGAGAGTTAACGGTCGGATCGTCGCCATAGACATCATCGCCCACTGGAGCGCTAGCAATAGCTTCACGCATTCCAAGGGAAGGTTGTGTGACGGTGTCGGATCGAAGGTCGATGGTCATTGCGCTACCTCTCTCGGCTTCACGATGGCAAACATTGCTACAAGGACAAGAGCTCCACCGACGAGCGCTTGAAGGCTAATGCTCTCACCACCAAAGATGACTGCAAAGAGAGCTGCAAAGACAACTTCCATAGTAAGGATGACAGCAACCTTTGTTGAGGAGATATGTGCCTGTGACCACGTCTGGACCATAAATGCGATAGCCGTACAGAAGATTGCTGTGTAGATCACCACCGGCCATCCTGAACGCCCAGCGGGGAGTTCATACCCTTCTGTCAATGCCAAGATACCAGTGAGGAGTGCGCAGCCAGTAAGTTGAACAACTGTCATCGCGTAGCTATCGAGCCCATTGCTCCAATGTCCAAGGGCAACGATATGAGCTCCGAATGCAATTGCACTGATGAGTACTAATAACTCGCCATAGCCAACAGACCATCCATGGAGAGAGAGGAGAGCAAGTCCAGCTGTGGCAATAAAGACACATCCCCATGTGTAGGCATCGATCTTCTGGCGCAACACGATCCATGCAATCAGGGGAGTGGAGACAACATAGAGACCGGTGATAAATCCGGTGATTGCCGCACCTGCTTCAGCAAGTCCTAAGGTTTGAAAAATGTATCCGGTACCCAGAAAGAGTCCTGCGAGTAGACCCTTACGGAGAATCTCCTTATTAATCATCGAGAGAACCGATGGCTTAAGTGCAACCATTGCAATCACGGCAACCGCAAAACGTGTAAAGAGAAAGCTATTGACGTTCTGCTTAGCGATGGGATCTTTCATCACGACGAAGGCCATGCCCCACGATGCTGCAACTGCGAGAAGGGCCCAAGGTGCTAGAGCGACTCTGCGATGATGCTGGCTATTCATCCACGCAACTTCTTCAGGAGCGCAATCTCTTTTCCATGCTCAGGCTCCATACCTGGGGTTTCAAGGATGAGTGGAGCATTAACTACTGCAGGATGAGCGAGAAGTTCTTTAAAGGGATCAGTTCCGATAAAGCCTTCTCCGATATTTTGATGGCGATCTTTGAGAGCACCACAGACATCCATCGAATCGTTGGCGTGGATGAGCTGAATTCGTTCGATTCCTGCAACCTCAACGAGGAGATCGATTGTCTCTTTCATGCCGCCCTTCTTTGCGATGTCATGGCCAGCGGCGAAGACATGGCATGTGTCGAGACAGATTCCGACCTTAGGGTGATACTCGAGAGCTTTGAGGTACTTCTCGAGATCATCGAGTCGCTTGACTAGTGATTGTCCCTGACCTGCAGTTGGCTCAAGGAGAAGCATCGGAGCATCCTCACCCAGTTTTTCAAGGATTGGCATCATGCCCTTGTTGATCTGCTTCCATGCTTGATCTACAAACTCTTCCTTCACAGCAGAACCTGTGTGAACGACAACTCCGAGAGCGCCGATCTCTTCACCGCGCTTTAAAGAGTAAGCGGTAGAGGCGAGCGAATTCTTGTATGTATCTTCTGTTGGGGAGCCGAGGTTAATCAAGAAAGGTGCGTGTACATAGACTTCAAGATCTAGTGCAGTCGCCTTTTCGCGGAAGAGAGCATCTGCCTCATGATTGGTCTCAGGCATCGCCCATCCACGAGGGTTTGAGGTGAAGACTTGAATTGTTTCTGCCTGAGTCTCTTCGGCATAGGCAATCGAACGCTTTGCCATTCCACCCGATGTAGGTGTGTGGGCTCCAATACGAGGGCGGTTCTTCTTAGCTGTAGGCACTGACCTACCCTACTGTGATGGTCACAGTACTGCCACGTTTTACCTTGGTGCCGACCTTCGGCGAAATATTTGTGACCTTCTTGACGCTCTTCTTGCCTATCTTCTTCACAACAACCTTGAGTTCGAGATCTTGAAGAGCCTTGACCGCTTTAGCCTCTTCGATGGAGTAAAGATTTGGAATGTAGGCAAATTGCGTTCCCTTGGAGATAACGATGGAGATTGTTGCGCCTTTATTCGCCGTGCCTCCACCAGTCGGACTTTGTGAGATGACCTCACCTGCCAACTTTGTTTCGCTAAATGCATATGAAGACTTTACGGAGAACCCTGCATCCACTAATTCATTGAGCGCTTGCTCACCGCTCTTTCCAATATAAGAAGGGAGTGCAACTTGTTCGATTCCCTTTGAGACAGTAAGTGTGACAACGGTGTCACGCTTGACCTTGGTCCCTACAGTTGGATTTGCGGAGATTACAAAGCCCTTAGGAATTGTCGCATCAAATATCTCGATATTTGCTGCAAGCTTGAGTGGAAACTTTCCGATCAGCGCTGCTGCCGCCTCTGGAGTTAATCCTGTGATTGAAGGGATGATGTATCGCTCAGGTCCTTTGGAGAGCACGATCTTTACAACTCCGCCTTGATCCACTCTTCCGCCACCTGCGGGGATGGATTCGATGACGTGGTCTGCTTCTATCTCTTCGCTATACCTTCTCTCAATAATCTGGAAGGTAAGTCCTAGGGGAGTGAGAGCGCTTGTCACTTCACTCTCGGTGGCGCCAACAGTAGAAGGCACAACAACTCGTGATCCAGGACCGATGAGTACATACCAGCCCGTTATACCGAGCGCGATTGCAAGGAGAGCTGCGATCTTACGGTTGCGACGAACGCGCTTACTTGCCTTGCGTTTACGCGCAACTTGGGCCGTGCTCTCTGGCGCGACAATGAGAGTGCTTTCACTCTTCACCCCTTCGCTCTTACTTGTCGGAATCTGAGATGTCGCCTCTTGAATTCGCTTGCGGAGAGATTTCTTCTTGTTCGCTGGCCTCATCGGTTGAATAGGAATATCTAACTCAAGGCTGAGTTGATTCTCTTTTGGATTGAGTCGCTGGTTAATTAACGTGAGAGCAGAATGAAACTCTTGGGCATCGCGAGGTCGTTGATCGGGATCTGCAGAAGTTGCGCTATAAATGAGATCATCGAGCTCAGTAGGAATATCGGGGATGATTGAAGATACTCGTGGCACTCGTTCATTAACGTGCTTATATGCAATATTGATGGGTTCATCGCCATCGAATGGTTTTTGACCTGTAAAGATTTCAAATGCAGTAATTCCCACTGCATAGACATCAGATCGCGAATCTGCGATACCGCGCTGGACTTGCTCAGGAGATAGATAGGAGACACTTCCTAAGATGACGCTTGACTCAGCTGTCATTGTTGAGCCAAGAAGGGCTCCCTTTGCAAGACCAAAGTCTGCAATCTTGATTCGACCTTCTCGAGAGACCAAGATGTTTTCAGGCTTAATATCGCGATGGACTATTCCTAATTTGTGTGCAGAGGAAAGTGCGCTGAGCACGGGAAGTAAGAAACGAATTCCATCTCGGTATGAAAGTTTTCCCTGTTGATTGAGATATTCGCGAAGGGTATGTCCTTCAACAAGCTCCATCACAATAAAGACTGCGGGAGTACCGCTCTGATTCCATCCCTGATCCTGCACTGCAACAATATTGGGATGTGAGAGGGCAGCAGCTGCTTTTGCCTCTCGGATAAAGCGCTCAACAAACTGCTCATCTTGGGCAAGGTGCGGGTGCATGATCTTGACTGCTACTTTGCGATCGAGGCGAGTGTCGATACCTTCGTAGATGCTCGCCATGCCGCCTGTCGCTACCTGGCGAAGGAGCTGATAACGCCCATCAATTAATTCGCCGGTCAGGTCTGCCACGTGGGAATTCTAGGTCAGGGGATAGGAGTTCCCCGTTATTGAAAGGTCAGATTTCAAGGGCAAGGATGAAATCAGCTGCTTCTCTACTATTTTCCTCTTTGAAAAGTCTCTCTTGCAATCTCACCCAATTATCAATAAATGGCTCACTGACATCACCATCACGGGCAATGACTCGATCGCGACCTTCTTGGAGATCAATATCTATCCAGATTGATGCTGTGAAATGAGGGAGGAGAATCTGCTGCAAGGCACCCACTCCTTCGATGATGAGCAGTTGAGATTGCTGATATCGCACTTCATCACCGAAACAATTCTTCGCCCAATCGAAGTGGCGAAGCACGATCTCTTCTCCCGACTGATGAGCACTGATTGCAGATAAGAGCGAATCTGTCAGGTGGCGATCGAAGGCAGATTCCCAGCCGTTATAGAGATTGTCGAGATGGATTGTCTCAATTGAAAAATGTGGTGAAAGCCTGGTCTTTAAGAGAGCTGCAAACGTTGTCTTTCCAGCGCCAGCCCTCCCATCGATTGCGATAAGGGGGCGCGGTGACTCTTTACAGAGATCTAATAGCGCGTCGGTGAGTTGCATACCAACTACTCCAGCCAAATGCCGCCATTACCGTAAAGGCAACGTATAAGAGAGCTGTAAAGAGAAGATCCTGTGAGAGATAGAGAGCTGTGTAGCCGGCGTCGACAACGAGCCAGAGGGGCCAATTGTCGTACTTCTCATAGACCATCAAAAGTTGCGCAGCAAGGCTGCCAAAGAGGAGCAGCGCATCAGGGAAAGCTGCCACTGCTCCAATATGTGTCAGGAGCGGAGCTAGTGCAAAAGTTGCAATGAAAATCGCAACTGTTGTGAGGGCACGATATTTATTGGGGAATGGTCCAGGGCGCGCACCGGAGACTTCCCATCCAAACCAACCCATGACAGCTGCAGCAATAAATACCAATTGCAAGAGCGCGCTGGCCAAGAGATCCCACTGTAAGAAGAGGATGAGATAGAGGGCGCTACTCATACCCCACCAAGGCCATGTAATTCTCTTGCCCGTAATTCCCAACCCCACACCAATGAACGAGGCGATTGAAGCGATGAACTCGAGGTATGAGACTTCATAGCCCCATGCAGTAAAGAAAGTGGATGACATTTCTACTCACATTCTCAATTCGCATTACCGAACTGGTCAAACGGTCGGTCTGACTAGACCCTCTCAGCCACTCTGGCTCCCGTGGGAAGAACTTTATCTCAAGCGAATCAATAATGTCTGCAGAAAGGCGATTCCAGCTACCCGTGCACGTCGAAAAGCAGATGTCTTCGCACGTTTAGAGAAGATGTCATAGCCATTGGCTTCGATCTCATCGACGATTCCGCAATAGAGAGTACTAGCGGCGCGAATACATGGTTGCGAGATGGGATCGAGATAGTGGATTCCTGCCTCTGCAATCTCTTGTAGTTGACGTACTCGGGCGATTTGAAACTTCATCGCTTCAATAATTTCCGGGCGCATCTTTCGAGCAAAGAGCATCTCCTCGGTGACGCCGAAACGAGCAAGTTCGTCGAGAGGCATATAGATACGGCTTCGCTCAAGATCTTCACCGATATCTCGGATGAAATTTGCGAGCTGGAATGCTGTTCCTAGCGCAGATGCAGCTTCGACAGCTCGAGGATCTGAATATCCAAGAATCGGCAACATCTCAAGACCGATGACAACTGCAGACCCATAGACATAGCGCTCGAGCTCTGAATAATCTGCATATCGAGTGACGGTGAGATCCATCTCCATGGACTTCATAAAAGCTTCAAAATATTCGAGATGAATTGAATACTTCTTTACTGTATCGACGAGGGCGCGACCAATGAGGTCGTCGCTCTCACCTTTCTTCAGATCTCTCAATATCAATTCGCCCCAGGTGCGAAGTTGATCTGCCTTCTCTTGATCTGTCAGTGTTGAAGCGAGGTCATCGACTATTTCATCTGCATATCGCGCAAATCCGTAGAGTGCATGAACTGCTGGTCGCTTCTCTTTCGGGAGGAGGAGTGTGGCGAGGTAATAGGTCTTTCCATGGAGCGCGTTGAGGCGTTTGCACTCCTCATAGGAAATCTCTAACTGGCGATCCATCTACTTCACAGGTCCCACGATGCGCTCTGCTGCAAGTCGCCCTGAGATGAGAACCATTGGAACTCCCACACCTGGCTGAGTTCCACTTCCTGCAAAGACAACATTGTCGAAACCAGCTGCGATATTGCGCGGTCTAAATGGACCTGTCTGGAAGAAGGTGTGGGCACTTGCAAAAGGCGCTCCGCGCTCCATTCCGCGCTCTGCCCACTCTAGAGGCGTAGTCATAAATTCGCTCTCGATTGCTTCGCCAAAACCTGTGTAGCCGCGCTCTTCGAGTACTCGGATCATCTCATCGCGATATCGGGACTTCTCTTTCCTCCAATCGATATCTGCATCGAGGTTAGGGGTAGGGAAGAGAACGTAGTACGACTCTTTACCTGCAGGCGCAAGGCTCTTATCGTCGAGAGAAGGAATGGTGACAAGAACTGATGGGTCGCTCATCAAGGTCTTCTTTGAAATCAGCTCATCGAAGACGCCATCCCACGACTGGCCAAAGTGAATGTTGTGATGGGCCACATGCTCGTAACTTTTTGATGATCCCACCAAGAGAGTTGCGCAGGAGGGGGAGTACTTCAGGCGCTTGATGGAGAGAGGCTCTTTATCAAGGAGCTCTTTCCATGCAACCGGTAAATCAGGATTGAGGACGATTGCATCACATTCGTAACGCTCGCCTTTATCGGTGATAGCTGCAGTAACACGAGATCCACTCTTCTCAAGTGTTGTCACTGAGGATCCATAGATAAATTTCACGCCATGTTTCTCTGCAGCGGCAGCGAGTGCGCGTGGAACTGCATGCATCCCACCCTTAGGGAAGAAGACGCCATTGACTGAATCCATATAAGCAATCACTGCATAGATAGCTAGTGCTTGCTGTGGGCTGACACCTGCATACATCGCCTGGAATGAGTAAACCTTTTGAAGGCGAGGGTCTTTAAGGAATTGATTGACCTTAGGTTGAAGTCGTCTAAATCCTCCGAGTGCAATGAGTCGCGCAAGGTTGGGAGTAAGGAGATTGAGAGGCGAATCGATATTGCGATCGATAAAGTCATTCATCTCATACTTATACAACTTGGTAACGAAATCAACATAGTCGCGATAGCCAGCAGCTTCTGAGGCAGAGACTTTCTCACGAATCTCTTGCTCCATCTCGGCGGTATCTGCATGGACATCGATCTGCGAGCCGTCGTGATAGAAAGCCCGATAGAGAGGAGAGACAGGCATGAGTTCAAGCCAATCCTTCATATCTTCACCGACTGCTGAGAATGCATCCTGAATGAGGGATGGCATTGTGAGAACGGTCGGACCTGTATCAAAAGAGTATCCATCTTGCTGGAGCAGTCCGTTACGTCCGCCTGGTACTGATTCTCGTTCGATCACTGTGACATCGCGTCCAGCACCGGCTAATCGAAGTGCAGCGCTTAGGCCAGCAAGACCTGCGCCCACCACTACAACTTTCTCTGTTGGTCCTTTAATACGTGCAACCACTTAAGCACTCCTCTTTACAGCGCTCAGTGCCAAGAATCGTAGAAGCTCTCGCGAATCAGGATTGATTGCAGGGCTCTCAATAGCTGTGAGGGCATCATTGGTGAGCTTTTCGATGAGATTTTCAACCTTTGCTGGCGCTCCACTTTTATTGATGAGTGCACGTAGTTCTTCGATCTTTGAAGGGGCGATATCGCTCTTTCCAAGGTGCGCGAGAAGCTCGGCACTGTCGCTTTCGCTTAGGGACTCGAGCGTCATTGCAATCAGGACTGTGCGCTTACCTTCTCGGAGATCATCACCTGCAGGCTTGCCTGTTACATCTGGGTCGCCAAAGACTCCCAACATATCGTCACGCAGTTGGAATGCTTCACCGAGTGGAAGTCCATAAGCAGAGAGTGCAGCGAGCACCTCAGAATTTGCCGTTTGATCTGGACGAGCAATAGTTGCACCGATGTGAAGGGGACGCTCGATCGTGTACTTGCCAGATTTATAACGGGCGATGCGTAGTGATCGATCGACACTATAAGTCGTCTCACCTGCTTCACGCACATCGAGATATTGACCTGCCATTAATTCGATACGCATCTCATCATGAACATTTTGTGTAGCCCTCAGGGATTCTTTAGAAATTCCGGATGTATTGAGCATCTGATCTGACCATACGAGTGCAAGATCTCCTAAGAGCACAGCTGCTGACTCACCAAATTGATCTGCGAGACCATTCATTGCAGAGCTTTGATGGAGATTTTCAAAGTGGCGATGGATAGATGGCTTTCCGCGTCTGGTATCTGATCGATCCATGAGGTCGTCGTGAATGAGTGCACATGCCTGGAGAAGTTCAAGACTTGAGATAGCGCGAATGATTGTTCGATCTGATTGCCCGCCAGCTGCTACGAGCCCTGCATATGCAAAGAGTGGGCGCAGGCGCTTGCCGCCTTCAAGGAGAAATTCATCGAGGGCATCACATACTGGGATGAGCTCTGGTGCGATGGCGGTGAGGTAGGTGCGTTGAGAGGAGAGATATGAGGCCAATTCATCTCGAATCTCTTGTCTGACCTTCTCGATTGTCGACTTCACCTCGGTAACCACGCGGCAACGGTACCCTGTGACCATGGAGATGCGCATGGCGAAGTTGAACGAGAAATCGAGCCCCACCTTCTCCTTCGAATTCTTCCCGCCTAAGGATGAGGAGGGAGAGAAGAAGCTCTGGGCAACCATCGAGAATCTCTCCTCAATCGCCCCCGATTTCATCTCGGTCACCTATGGAGCTGGTGGATCTACGCGAGATCGCACGACTCGTATCACCGCAGAGATTGGCGCACATACTCAAGTTCCCACCGTTGCCCATCTGACCTGTGTGGGATCTACTCGTGAAGAGTTGATTTCGATTCTGCAGAAATATCGTGAAGCAGGGATTGCAAATATTCTCGCCCTCCGTGGAGATCCAGTGGGAGGCCCACAAGTTCCCTGGGTAAAGACTCCTGGTGGACTAGATCATGCAGATGAACTCGTTACCTTGGCAGCAGAGATGGGCGGCTTCACTATCGGAGTAGCTGCATTTCCAGATGGTCACCCTTCATCCGGTGGTAACTTCGATCAGGATGTCTCCGTTCTCCTTGAGAAAGAGCGACGTGGAGCAACCTTTGCAACGACGCAATTCTTCTTCCTGTCTGAGCGGTGGGAGAGCTTGGTTTCAAAATTGGCAGATCGTGGCTCGACGATGCCGATCATTCCTGGCATTCTGCCCGTGACCAATGTAAAGCAACTTCATCGCATGGCTGAATTAATGGGCACAACAATTCCTGCATTTATGGCAGATGCCTTTGCGCGTTATGAAGATAATCCAGATGATGTTCGTAAGTTAGGTGTTGACTTTGCAACTGATCTTGCAGAGAAGGTATTGGCAGCTGGTGCTCCAGGAATCCACTTCTTTACTATGAACTCATCCCTCTCGACACTCGAGGTGTATGAACGAATTAAAGGCCATCGATGAACCGTGTAGCTTTTAATCGCCGATGGAGTGAGCTTCATGGGGGAGTAGAGGTACAAGGAGTCATCTCACTCTGGTTACGCATCTCTTACGCCATTGCTCGGGTGCTTTCCTTCTTTCGCATTACCCCAAATGTCGTGACAACGATTGGCTTACTTGCATCAATCACCATCTACTTCACTTGGTATACAAGTCAACTCATTGCACTCGTGATCATCTCACTGATTTGCGATGGCGTAGATGGATCACTTGCAATCTACCGTGACAAGGTGAGTAAATTTGGCGAGCTCTACGACTCTGTAGCTGATCGCATCTCTGAGGCTTTTTGGCTTATTGGAGCAACATTTGTAGGACTCCCAGCTCGGTGGGCAATCCTTATCTGGGTGCTTGCAACGACTCAGGAATATGCGCGTGCACGTCTTGCTTCACTCGGATATCGCGAAATCGGTGTTGTGACACCAGCAGAGCGACCTGTGCGGGCAATATTTGTTATAGCGGTAACACTTCAATATTGGTTCGGGTATGAAGTTGCAACAGCGATAGGTATGGCCTTTGCCGTACTTCAAGGCGTCAGTCTTTTGATGGTGATGCGAATGGCGCGGGCTATTCTGAAGTAGCCATAATCGCATTAGCGACTATCTCTGCGCTCAACCCCACGAGAGGCAAACCTCCACCAGGATGAGCTGAACCTCCCACGAGATAGAGATTCTTGATGGGCGAACGATTCTTTGCGCGAAGAAAAGCTGCACGCGGTCCATTACTTGAGCTTCCATAGATTGATCCACCAGGAGCATTGACTGCATTGTGGAGATCAAGTGGAGTTCGAAATTCAAGGAGATCGAGCCGACTTCTAATAGGAATTCCTGCAGCTTCTATCTGATCGATAATTGAATCTGCATACTTTCGAGCAAATTCTCTATCGCTCCAATCAAATCCCTCAGCAGGATCAGTGCTATGTCGAGGTGCATTAATCAATATAGAGAGGGCAACGTGCCCCTCACTTTTTACCATTGAAGGATCGTGTGGTGAACAGATATAGATGGTTGGTTTCTTAACAGGAATCTTCTTGGTAAAGATCGCCTCAAACTCTGCATCGTAATCTTCAGGGAAGATGATGGTGTGGTGATCGAGCACTGCTTCACTGCTGGGCAAGAGGCCTAAGAGTAGAGAGAAACCTGCTAGAGATGGCTCTAACTTCTTTTGGCTCTTACGGACTCTGCGCAGTTTAAGAGATGAACTCTTGATCAGTGAGTTATACGTCAATGAGGCATCAGAGTTTGAGATGACAATATCTGCATCGAACACTCTTCCATCTGTCAGAGTGATGCCCGCAGCTTTTCCACTTTTGATAAGAATTTCAGATACAGGCGAGTTGAGCTGAATATCAACACCCACATCACCACAACGCTTTGCAATGTGGTCAGAGAGAGTGCCTAGTCCGCCTTTGATATGCCATGCACCAAAGGCCTCTTCAATAAAGGCGATTGTGGAGAGAACTGCTGGAGCCTTACGTGGATCTGACCCGCTATAGGTGGCGTATCTATCCATGATCTTTGAAAGATGTGGGCTCTTGATTGCAAAGTCGCGAAGTGAAGCAAATGGAGCGATGATGCGTAAATCTCGAAATAGATGAGGGCGCTTGAGAAGTGAGATGGGGCTCTTGAGTTCGGATTCAACAAAAGGTTCACGCGAAACATCCCACATTCTCTCTGCGCGTATGAGCAGTTGATCCCACTCCTGAGAGGCCTCTTCTCCCAGAGCTGCGGCTATGGACTCCAGCGTCTTCTTGCGAGAGAGGTTCGAGAACTTAACCCGCTTGCCATCTGCAAATCGATAATCAAATGATGGATCTACTTGTTCGATCTCAAGCACTTGACCCATGTGTTTACCGGTGCGTTGAAAGAAATCGCGATAGACCGCTGGAATCGTAAGGAGTGATGGACCAGTATCGAATGCATAACGTCCAATCCATTCGGTGCGACATTTTCCGCCCACGCGATCGGATCCTTCGAAAATAGTGACGTTATGGCCAAGGCGCGCCAATCGCGCAGCGGTGCACATTCCGCCGATTCCAGCGCCGATCACAACGATCTTCTTGGGGTTCTTCACCTTTCCCACATGACCTGTCATACGGTGCGCCCCTTCCACTGAGTAAGGCCTCTATTACGCCATGAGAAGTAAAGCAGATAGAGAAAGAGAAGCGATGAGAGTGGATGGAGAAATGAATCACGTATGCGAGTTGAGGCAGCGGTCGCTGCAATAGCGCGTGTTGCGATAATTGCACCGAGCGCCCCTATTGCAAAGATATTTCCTGTAAGGGCAAGGAGTAGTGGAATAAATCCGGTACTGAGAATAAAGAGCGCTGCGATAAGTGATCCTACGACCGATCCAAATGCGTCGTGAAGAGATTTTCCATATCCTGACTTAATCTCAGCAAAAGATGAATACATTCGAGTCTCAGCAAGTGACGAGCCATCGATGACGGCTCCTCTATATCCCGATTCGACAAGAGCTCTTCCCAACTCAATGTCATCAAGAACTTTGGTGGCAACAGGAGCAAAGCCACCAATTCTCCGAAGAGATTCGCCTTTCACAATTAAGAACTGCCCATTACATATAACTGTTGAGCGGAGTGGAAATTTCTCTGCAAGTCTCAAGATGACTGTTGTCATCCATGACCACTGCAAGAGAGGTTGAGAGATTCGCTCCATCCATGTCACGGCGATCTGGCGAGGATACGGGGAAAGGAAATCGAGGCGATAGGCGCGAAGCGTTGAGATAGCGCGCGCAATTGCCTCGTCAGTGAAATGCACATCAGCATCGATGGAGATGTAGTAATCAGAGTCAGGAGAGAAGTTAAACCCGTAGTGAAGAGCATTGACCTTTCCAAGCCAGCCAGGTTGTGGTGGTGGAGCATCGATGAGGTGGCCATTTGTAGGAAGATGGGCGAGTGCAATGTCACGAGTGCGATCTTCAGAGTTATCGTTAACCACAAGGATGGAGAGGTGAGAGAGATTCTTCTGCCCTTCCAGTTCGCCTAATACACGTTGGATATTCGACTCTTCGTTGCGCACGGGTAAGAGCACAGTTACCTTCTCATTGATAACAAGAGGCGCGCTTGGTCTGCGAATGGTGGCAAAGTTAATGAGAGTAATTGCAAGGAGAGCTGTATTGAGAAAGAAGAGAGTAAGGGACATCTCTCTACGCTTCGCCGAAGAAGTTTTTAAATATAAATGGCAGTGCCAGGGCGCCGTAGATAAGTGAGGCGAAGATCGCAAGTCCTGGGCGGTCAAAGAAGAAGAGGTTGCCAATAAGGCCGGAGAAGAGAACCCATGTAAGGAGGATATTTACTGCACGAAGGCTTGCACTCTCCTTTCTTCTCTCAAATGGAAGCACGAGATTAAGGAGTGCCACGATGGCACAGCCTGCAAGGAGCCACCCAAAGAAATTGGAGAGCGGGACATCAGGTGCGAAGGGAATATGTTGCCCCTCGACTTCCCATCTCCAACGTCCAGCACTCACCATTTGTGGATCGAGGTAGAGATCCCACGCTGCAAGGAGTGCTCCTCCGTAGAGAAAGGTCCATTTGCTCGTAATACGTCGAGCGGCAACGAGTGATGGGTGAACCATCATCGCCCACGCAAAGGGAACAACGAGAGGTACTCCAAAGAGTGCAAAGCCAAGTGAGGAGTCATATTCATAGATACCAAATGGCCATCCTGTATGGACTCCGATCAATTCGATGAAATATCCAAAGAGGAGAACGATCGCTAAGTATCGAAGTGCATAACGCGAGCCATATGAGAGATAGGCGTGGAGCACCATGGAGATTGCACCCATAAATACAGTCATAATGGTGATGTATTGAAGGGTGGCGCCATCTGTGAGTGGGTAGGCAATCTGCAGGAGGATTGTCAGACCCAGGAAGCCACCGAGGAGAGCTCTTGCTCTCTGTGAAATTCCGTGTCGCCTTCTGCGAGGGGTGTAATGCCTAATGGACATGGGGAAAGTCTGCCTTATTGATGAGCTCAAAGCGGGCAAAGAGCTCCTCGCTATACCAATTGAATTTCTCAGTATCTGCAATTGCGCTCTGATGGGCAGCGCCTTTATAGGCAAAAGACTTAAGGGAGGCTTCATCGCGCCATAGAGAGAAGGTTCCTTGGAGGCCGATGGGTGCTTCGCCAATTCCGATAGCAGAGATCAACCCTGGCGCGCTATGGAGATCTGCAACAACTGGGGGTATAGAGCGCCAAAATTTCAATGCAGTTGAGAAACGCAATCGCGCACGGGTAATTGCAACTACTGGACCTTGAGGGCGTTCTGCGCTCTCAACTTCAAAAGGTTGGAGGCCAGACCAATAACCGTGAGATGAGATTGGGCGCAAGCAATAACGCTCTTCGCTGATGGAACGTGCGCGCCACTTCGATATAAGACTGGAAGTATTGAGATCCTGAAGATTATCTCCCACGAGAAGGATCGCCCATTGCTGAACATCTGAATCAGATGGCGTGAAACTCTTACCGGTGCCTGTGCCGAGTAATTTTGCAAATGAAACACCAGAAAGGTTTCGTGCCTGTCTGCGGCCAAGTGCCATCTGCAGTAGAGCAAAGGGAATTGATCGCCGAGGAAGGCGGAAGAGATAGAGAGTGGTCTCCACTATTGACCTACATATGCAGGTGTTGCACCAGTAGCCGCTTGAAGTTCATTCAATGTTGTCGGAAATACTCCATGAGGATGGCCAGCGGCAGCCCAGATCACTGGGTAATCACCGAGCGCTTCATCAATAAGAATGATGTCAGGCGAGTTGATCCAACCAATCGGTGAGACGCCTCCGATCGAGAACCCTGAAAACTCTTTTACAAAGGCGGCATCAACACGTAAGAGTTCTGCAATTCCAAGGTTCTCTGCAACAACATCAGTATCTACACGGTGGCGACCGCTTGTAATAATGAGAATTACTTTTTCATCAGGAGCTTTGAAGATTAACGATGATGCAATCTGGCCTACTTCAATTCCGAGAGCAGAGGCTGCATCTTGAGCGGTGCGTGCACTATCGCTGAGCACGGTAATCTCGCCCGAAATGGAGAGGCTCTTGAGTGCTTGCGAGACTCTCTTCACTGCAGATTTTTCGAGAATATGCTCCATAGTCGCCAAGGTTAGAGGATAGGTTTGCCCAGTGACTACTCAGATGCAACAAGGAACACGAGCACGTAACTCGCTATGGATGACCTTCTTCATCATGGGCATCGCATCCATGGCATGGGTTGCTCGCATCCCTGAGATTAAAGATCAGATCCAAGTTTCTAACGGTGAATTTGGCTTTATCTTCCTTGGTGCAACTATCGGCGCAGTTCTTGGTGCTCAGATTGCAGGCCGCGCAATCCACACCTTTGGATCGCGCCCTGTCGTCAATATTTCAACGCTTCTCATGCCTGCAGGATTGGCAGCAATGGGATTTGCAACCAATGCCCTTGAGCTCTTCTTTGCCCTCATGGTGATGGGCCTCGGATATTCATTGACAGATATGTCGGTCAATACACAGGCGGTTGTCGTCGAAAAGATCCTCAACCAAAAGTGGATGTCGTCATTTCATGGCATGTGGAGCCTTGGTTCTTTTGTCACAACAGTCTTCGGCGGTGTCATGATCAACTACCTGACACCTCGCGAAAATCTAGTCATTGTTGCGATTGTTTCTCTGATTGCATTTATCCCCGCGCGCCTCTTCTTACTCCCTCCCGATATTGATGAACATGCAGGTGATGACGGTGAGGTAACTGAGGCGAAGATTCCATTCTTTGGCAAGTCAGTTATTCCACTCTGGGCAATTGGTCTTGGACTCATCGCAGGAATGGTTGCTGAGGGAGCTGCAAGTGATTGGGGTGCAATTCTTCTCCGCGACAATATGAATATTCCTAAGGGCGTCTATGCATCAGCATTTGCATCATTCGCTCTCGCAATGATCACAAGTAGATTCTTGGGAGATAAGTGGCTCGAGAAATTCGGTGCGCGTAACACGGTTAAGTATGGTGGCATCTATGGCGGTGGCATCTGGGCTCTCTGCCTCCTCATCTCGATTCCGCTTTCTAGCCAGGCTATGGTCCCGGCACTCTTCATCGTCAATCTTGGCTTTATTGCAGCCGGATTAGGAATCGGTCCAATGTTTCCAGCATTTATGTTGGCAGCTAGCCGAGTGCCCGGGATTGCAACAGCTGTAGCGATCTCGCGAGTGGGCGTTATCGGTATTGCAGGATTCTTTGTCGGACCCACTATTACAGGTCTTATCGCTCAAGCGAGCTCACTCTCGATTGCAATGGCCTATCCAGTGGGAATGATGATTCTTGCCGGATATATGGCGCGCGCTATTAGCGAGGATTAAGCGATCCAGCTCTCGATGAAGGTAAAGAGAGCAACGGCAAAGAGCAAGAAAGCGAAGTAGGTGCGCAAATTCTCACTTTTTACTTTACTGCTCTTGTGAGAGGCGATCATCGCCACGATTACTGCAGCAATTGTCATTCCCGCTGGAATATGCCAATCAATCTCGTCCCAGAGTCGATGGTGGGCAATCAGCGCAGTAATCGAGTTCAATGAAATGATGAGCAGAGAAGTTCCCGCTGCGATGTTCTGCGGGGTTCCGAAGAAGAGCACGAGGACTGGAATCGCAAGGAAGCCTCCACCAATTCCGAATACTCCGGTCATAGATCCGATAATGAGCGAGATAAGAATCAGAAGTGAGAGAGGTATTCGCTTATGAATGAGGGTCAAAGGATTTCTGAGCATCGAGATACCTGCAATGACCAAGACCACTGCAAATCCAGTAGTGATAAATCGCTCCGAGAGTTTGTCTGATACCTGTGAGAGAGCAATATTTGAGATAGATCCGATGCCCCAGATGATGAAGGCATCTCTATAGAGAATCTGACGTGACTTCATCTTTGGGAGAGCGCCCGAGAGGGCAGCTGAGAAGACAATTGCAAGCGCCGCTGTAGCTGCATGGTGTGGAGTGAAATCGAAGAGGTAGATCAAGATCGGGACGGAGAGCATCGCACCACCCGCACCTACAAAGCCCAGTACCGAGCCGATGAATGCGCCGGCGAAAAGGGAGAGAACTAAATCCATAAAACCAATCTACTCAATAATTATGGGAAAAATAGAATGCCTCCTGATTTCTCAGGAGGCATTCTTGTAGACCTTAAGCGATTAGCCAAAGAGTGCGAGTGTTCCGACGCTTGGACCAAACTCTGTAACGAATCCACCTGCAACGAGTGCGAAGAGGATAAGAGCTGCGCCACCAAGAGCGATGTCCTTGTTGAATGCCATTGTCTCCTGCATCTTTGTATTCGCGTCTGTTTCCTTCCAGTACTGGTGGAAGATGAGAGCTGCGAGGATTACTGTTACAGCGATCAAGAGTGAGCCGAGGTCAACCCATGTTCCAAGTACAACGAGGATTCCACCTACGAGGAATGTAAGACCTGAGCCGATAACTCCGAGCTTTGCAGCAGGAAGCTTCTTGTACTTTGCATAACCTGTCATTGCTTCGAGGTTCTTAAAGTGTGCAAAGCCAGCGCCAATCCAGAGTGCGCCAAAGAAGATACGTCCGATAAGAAGTAGTGCGTTCAATTGATTCTCCTATAGATAAGCCCAGCGCCTTCGCGTTGGGTACTTCGCAATAGTAAGGGGTGTAGTTGAAATTTCAACTAACTTGAGATGAGACACGCCAAATATGAGCGAAAATAACGCCTGGTAAAGCAAGAGGGGCCGCACCATACGGTGCGACCCCTCAGGTCGAGCTATCGGTGAGCTATTAGCCAACCTTCTTTGTACGTCCATCTGCTGCAGGGATTGTGATCTCCTTAGCGTTCTTCACCGCTTCGATGAAGACATCAACCAAGAGATCGCGAACCTTTGCTGTAGCTGGTGAGAAGACTCCAACGTAGCCATCTCCACCCTGAACGACGTAATCCAAAGTAGCAACTGTGTAGACAGTTGAATCCTTTGCAATTGGTGTTCCATCAAGCTTAGTTACAGATACGACGCGTGAGCCAAGTGGCTTGCTGCTATCGAATGAGAACTTAAAGCCTGAGATCTGTGGGAAGCGACCATCAGCTGGGTATGCACCGCCAACGCCATTCTCAAGAGCCTTCCAGAGAAGAGTTCCTGTGATTGTTGTTGTTGAAACTGAGTTACCGAATGGGAATACAGTCATTGCATCTCCGACTGTGACATCGAATGTTCCCGTTGTCACTGTCGCTGTTGGGCGAACAAGTGTCTTATCAAGTGGAACATATGTCTTCGCTGGGAATGTGTCGCGGATACCGCCACCGTTGAGGAATACAAAGTCTGTCTTGTACTTCGCACGGATTGCATCTGCTGTGAAGTTTCCAAGTGGTGTCTCACCTGAACGCTCTACTGCAGGAGAACCACCGCGTGGGAATACACCGTTGACTGTACCGATCTTGACATCAAGCTTTGGCGCCAACTGATCCTTGTACTTCTTAACTAGTGCTGTACCTGCTGCATCTGGTGTGAGCTTTGCTGCATCAGCCTTCTGGATGTACTCAACTGCAGATCCCTTAACGCGACCTGACTGTGTATCCAAGCAGAGTGTTGTACGTGTGTACTCAACGCCAGCGTTACGAACCTCAGCAACGAGAGCTGCTGGTGTACGAACTGATCCTGGTACTGCAGATGAGTATGTGAGGTGGCTATGGCCACCGTAAATGATGTTTGCGCCCTTGATCTGCTCAGCGAGCTCTGGGAAACGGCCGACAGCAACGCCATCAACGTTCTCAGTCCATCCCTGGTGAACAAGTGCGATCACTACCTGAGCTCCTGCTGCACGTGCATCGGCGATTGCCTTGTTGATGCCTGCGACGCCTGGATCGATTGTGATTGTTCCTGAAGCGCCCTTGAGGTTACCTGGGAATACCTGCTCGACTGTGCTCTCTGTGTTCTGTCCGACGATACCGATCTTCACGCCACCGCGTGTCACGATTGTGTATGTCTTTGCAGACTTAGAGCCTGAGACGAGATCCTTAAGTGAGCTGTAGTTTGAAACTACCCACTGGAAATCTGATGCGCCAATAACCTTCTGAACATGTGCGATATCGCGATCGTGCTCGTGGTTACCGAATGTTGAAGCATCAACCTTCATGAGGTTGAGGGCTTCGATTGTTGGAAGCTCTTCAAATGCTGAAGAGATCTGAGGAGCTGCACCAATGTTGTCACCTGATGTCACTGCAACTGTATTTGGGTTGAGGACACGGTCGTTATTCCATGAAGCTACGAGACCTGCGACACCAATGCTTGTTGAAGATACATCGATTGCGCCGTGGAGGTCGGAGAGCTGCAAGAACTGAAGTGATTTGTAACGTGTGCTAATTGTTGCAACAGTTAACTTTGTTGCATCGAAGCTCTTATTAGCCTTTGCTGCAGTAGAGATTCCGTATGCATTAACAGCCTGAACTGTTGGTGTAAATGTCTTCTGTCCTGCAAGTACAGGAAGCGTTACAACAGACTTTGATGTCGCTGGAACGATTACTGGACATGATGCTGGACCTGCAGAGACGATATATGAAGTGATCTCTGGAAGTACTGCTGTTGATGGAGTCCAGCTGACGGTGATTCCGTTTGCTGTCTCAGTTGCGACAACCTTTGTTGGCGCAGATGGAGCTGCATATGTTGCAGCCTGTGCGATAGGTGTAAGTACTGCTGCAGCGATCGCTACAACAGCAGAGGCGCCGATGAGGGCGCGCTTGGTGAGGGTGTGGGTGGTTTTCACATGGCGAAATCTAGGTGGTGCTAGGGCTAGCGCCTGACACCCCGCATTCGCGCCTCTTATTGAGCGATTTTCACGCGTGAAGGGGTGAGGGAGAAAACGGACAACCCTCAAGGGTGCCTCCAGCGTTGCCCTTGTCGGTGGGGTGGGCTATTTTTCGAACATCTGTTCGAAAAGCAAGTCAGCTCAAAGGAGGCCACCATGGCGAGCGAGATCATCCCCGCAGGAGAGGTTCTTATCGATGGCCCTGCAACGCCTATCGAATTTACATTTCGTGGCAAGCGATTTCGTATCCACGCTGTTCTTTCGCGATGGTGTGAATCCGGCGGATGGTGGAACCGGATGAGCGATGGAAAGTATCGACCAGATGATCAAGCACGCGCACTCTGGAGAGTAGAGGCTGCACCTATCGGAGCCCTCACAACATTTCAACTCGAACGTGACGAGAACACCGGGCAGTGGATCGTCACCACAATCTGATTACTACTTAATTACCAACTGACTACTACTAATTACTTATGAGCTTTATCCATCTCCGTACTACAAGTGCCTACTCCTTTAAATATGGCACTACTCAGCCACGCGATTTAGTAGAGCGCGCTGCAGAGTGTGAGATGCCAGCTCTTGCACTCACCGATCGCGATTCATTTGCCGGAGCTATTCGTTTTGCAAAGAGTTGTGTGAGATATGGGATCGCGCCAATTATCGGTATCAATCTTCAGATCGATCTCATCAACTCCGATGCGCTAGGTGTTAAAAGCGATCGCAAGAGCCTTCCGCGAGTAACAATTCTCGCTGGCAGCGATGGGGGATATCGCCACCTCATGCATCTCTATCGCGGAATCACCTTTGCATCGGGCGATCGCACCCCTGTGATTACCCTCGATACCCTCGAGCGATTTCAGGAAAGTGCTTCGCATCTCTATCTCCTCCATGGTCCAGAGTCACCGATATCAGAGGCGATTGGCCTCCATCGCCCCGATATTGCAATGGAGATCTTTAATAAGACGCGCGATCTCTTTGCAGATCAAGCGATTGAATGCGTCTCCCATCTCGTTGGCGGTAACGGTCCACGATCTACTGCTCACGCAGCTCGCTCATTGGTCTTTGCCCGCGAGCACGATATCGATGCAGTGATCACCAATGCAGTTCGGATGCGCAATCGCAGTGATGGACCTCTTGCAGATATCCTCGATTGTGCACGTCAATTAGTTCCGCTCGATCGCCGACATCTCGAACGTCGCAATGCAGAGGGTTTTCTCAAGAGCAGCGAAGAGATGTATGGCATCGCAGGAGAGATTGCACGAGCAGCAGGCGAAGGTTCACCGCGCTTATTACTAAAGAGCACTCGCGAATGGGCTGAGCGCTCACTCCTCTCACCACAGCGAGATATCGGTCTCGGCGATATCCATCTTCCGGAGGCAAGCGTCGTTGGCGCAGCTCACGCTGCAGATATGCGACGTTTATTGCGTGAGCGCAGTGAGGCGGGGCTTCATTGGCGTTACACCGATAGCGCAACAATCCGTACTGCAAAGGCTCGTCTCGATGACGAACTCGCCACCGTCGCCACTCTTGGCTTTGAGTCCTACTTCCTTACCGTTGCAGATATCACCGATGTCGCTCGCCAGAAAGGTATTCGCGTTGCAGCGCGCGGCTCTGGCGCAGGTTCGCTGATCTGCCACCTCCTCGGAATTTCAGGTGTTGATCCAATTCAACATGGCCTGCTTATGGAGCGTTTCTGCTCTCCACTTCGTCGCGCACTTCCCGATATCGATATCGATGTCGAATCCGCACGGCGCCTTGAGATATATGACGCCGTCTTTGCTCGATATGGATCTCCTGATTTTGCTGCACCTAATGCAGTATCGCGATGTGCAACTGTTGCAATGGTTGAGACCTACCGGGCACGTAATGCAATTCGTGATGCAGGTGCAGCTCTCGGACTTCCTGCTGCAGAGATCGATCTCTTAGCAAAATCGATGCCGCATATCCGCGCCGCCAATATTGAAGCAGCCCTTGCATCGCTGCCTGAGCTGAAATCTCTCAATACCAATACTCCACTGATGGCGATGACTATCGCAATGGCGCAACGCCTCGATGGTCTACCACGACACCTTGCAATGCATCCATGTGCGATTGCACTCTCTGATGCCACTCTTCTCGATCGCACACCGCTACAGATCAATGCCAGTGGATATCCCATGCTCGAATTCGATAAAGATGATGTTGAAGATATCGGCCTTCTCAAGCTCGATGTTCTCGGAGTCCGGATGCAATCTGCCATTGCACATGCAGTAGATGAGATTCGCCGTACTGCAGATCCAGAGTTTGATATCGATGCCATACCTCTCGATGATCCCGATACATATCGTTTGATTCAATCAACGCAGACCCTCGGCCTCTTTCAGATTGAGAGCCCTGGTCAGCGAGAGCTTGTAGGTAAGTTGCAACCAGCAACCTTTAACGATCTCATCATCGATATCTCGCTCTTTAGACCAGGGCCGGTAAAGAGCGACATGATCCGTCCATTTCTCGATGCTCGCGGAGGTTTTACATCTCCTCAACTTATCCATCCGACACTCGCCCCGATTTTGAGAGAGACAGAGGGCGTTGTTGTCTTCCACGAACAAGTCATCTCAATTATTGCGGTGATGACTGGCATCTCACTCGCTGCAGCAGATGAGAAGCGTCGCGCACTCGGCAGTAAAGAGGGGCAGCAAGAGGTCTGCGATTGGTTCTTTCCTGCAGCGACCGAACGTGGTTATGAACTCTCAACAATTACAACGATCTGGGATGTTCTGCGCGCCTTTGCATCCTTTGGTTTCTGTAAGGCACATGCTGCAGCTTTCGCACTTCCGACATATCAATCTGCATGGCTTAAGACTCACTACCCAGCAGCATTTATCTCAGGGGTTCTCACCCATGATCCAGGGATGTATCCCAAGAGATTGATGCTCGATGAGGCGAGGCGGATGGGTATCACCTTGGCGCCGCTCGATATCAATCGATCCGCACCTGACTATCGCGTCGAAAAGAGTGGCCACTCTGATGCGATTCGAATCGCACTCTCTGCGCTCTCAGGTGCAAGCGCAGAGGAGATTGCACGTATTGAGGCAGGTCAGCCCTATATCGACCTTGCAGATTTCTATCGGAGATCAGGGGCTGCTGCACCTACTATCGAATCACTCATCCTTACCGGCGCCTTTGATACAACCCACATTGGCGGTGATATCACCCATCGCGATCTCTTATTGCATCTCGCCGACTTGCAGAAGACATCCGCACCAGCGCTCTCCGGTTCGCAGATGTCACTTGCACTTGCACCACCTCTTCTTGAAGCCAGTGGCCTTCCTCCGATGAGTGGTGAGGAGAAGGTGCAGCACGAGCTCTCGCGGCTAGGGATGGATGTATCAGAGCACCTCCTCTCTCCTTACTCAGAGTTCCTTAATGCAATCGGCGCGACTCGTTCATGCGATCTCATTAAAGAGCGGAGCAATAGCAGCGTTCTTATCGCTGGAGTCAAAGTCGCTCTCCAATCGCCACCGGTGAGATCAGGGAAGCGGGTTCTCTTCCTCTCACTCGATGATGGATATGGATGTAGCGATGCCACCTTCTTTCCCGATGTATTGCAGAGTCGCAGCGGTGAGTATGCGCAGACTCTCTACTCCACTTCTCTCTTTCTCGTGAGAGGTGTAACGCGACGTACGGGGGAGCGAGGAATATCAATCCGTGCAACAGGTGTATGGGATCTCCGTAGCGCCTATCAGCAGTGGAATCTCAAGAAAGGTAATGTGGCGATATGAGCACGATCTTGCATGTCGATATGGATGCCTTCTATGCATCTGTCGCAGAGCTCGATCATCCAGAGCTGAAAGGGAAGGCGGTTGTTGTAGGCGCAGGAGTCCGCGGGGTAGTTCTCTCTGCCAATTATGCAGCTCGCAGATTTGGAGTTCGTGCGGCAATGCCGGTAGGACGAGCGCAGAGAATGGCGCCACAAGCGGTCTTTGTAGCGCCAGAGCACCATCGATATTCAGAGATCTCTGCGCGAGTCATGGAGATCTTCTCGCGCTACACACCCAAGGTCGAACCCATCTCACTCGATGAAGCATTTCTCGATGTCACAGGTGCAGGAAAATTACTCGGAACCGGTCGCGAAATTGCGCAGAAGATACGTGAAGAGGTGCAGTCACAAGAGGGGATTACATGCTCGGTAGGTATTGCATCTAATAAATTTATTGCAAAGCTTGCATCACAACATTGCAAACCCAATGGGATGCTCGAGATTCTCGATGAGCGCTTACTCGAATTCCTCCATCCACTTCCAGTCGGTGCGATGTGGGGCGTGGGACCTAAGACAGGAGAGGCGCTACAGAGGTTAGGGCTCCACACTATTGGAGATATCGCCAATACTCCGCGCCCTACATTGATAAGAGCTCTTGGCGATGCAGCAGGTGCATCTCTCTACGAACTTGCATGGGGTCGCGACTTACGTGAAGTCAGCGGAGATGAACCCGAAAAAGGTATTAGCAATGCAGAGACATTTGCATATGATCTCGATAACCCTGAAGAGATCTTGCGAGAGTTCTTACGGATGACCGAGAAAGTCTCAGCGCGACTGCGCGATCGTGGACTCTTTGCAAAGACGATCGGTATCAAGGTGCGCTTCTCTGATTTCACAACCATCAGCAGATCCAAGACCCTTCCGCTTCCTATCGATAGCACCCAAGATATCTATGAGGTTGTCCGCACCCTTTACCTCGCACTCAAGATCAATGGAGCGCGACTGAGGCTCGTCGCCGTCTCTCTCACCGGGCTTCACGAGGGTGCACATGAACAGATGCTCCTCGGTTCACGAGAGAAGGGGTGGCGTGAGGCAGATAGCGCTATCGATAAGGCGCGCGCCCGCTTTGGAAGCTCCAGTGTGCGGCCGGGAAGGTTGATCCGCCCGCCTCAGAGCGGTGGCGCTCCTCAAGAAGGTGACGGAAAGTAGTAACTGTTCTATCCTGTATGACATGGCACTCTCAGATCGCGAAAAGCGCTTACTCGCTGAGATGGAGGCTGCCCTCGCATCCGATGATCCCGCTCTTCAATCAACCCTTTCAGGCGATACCCAGACATTGCTCCGTCGCGCACCGGGTGGACTGCTTACCGGACTCGCCCTCATCCTCCTCGGAATTGCCGCCCTCTTTACAGGTCTCATCGCCCAGATCACCGTGGTGGGTGTAGCTGGATTTGCCATCACCTTGACTGGCCTATTGGCCACCTTGCGCTCCTTGAGCGCTCGCACCCCGCTCGCTGGCGCTCGTAAGGCGCGCTCGCCTCGAAGCTCACTTGGAGATCGACTCCAGGAGCGTTGGGATCGCCGCACCTTCGAATAACCCCTGATCTTTCGATTCAACCCGTCTCTGTAGAGGCGGGTTTTTTTATGCCAAAAATCGGGAAATAAGGGGTGGAGGGAGGTGGGGGAGAGAGGGAAAAAAATGGCGGGGAGTGGTGTAAAAAGGAGGAAAGTGGTGTAAAGTGGGGAATTGAGCGGGAAATTCACGCTCAAACCTTGGGGAAGGTGGTGAAAATCAATGTTCTTGGGAACCCATGAACCTCGTCTCGACGAGAAGGGACGTTTGATTCTCCCTGCCAAATTCCGCGAAGAGCTCTCTCCGGGTCTGGTTATCACTAAAGGACAAGAGCGATGCCTCTATGTCTTTCCAGCATCTGAATTTGCTCACATCACCGAGACCCTCCGCCAGGCGCCAGTAACAGCGAAAGCTGCTCGTGATTATCAGCGCGTGATGTTTGCAGGAGCCCACGATGAGATTCCTGATCGCCAAGGTCGAATCACTATTCCGCAAGGTCTTCGTACCTATGCAGGTCTTGAAAAAGAGTGCGTTGTTATCGGCGCAAATACCCGAGTTGAAATCTGGGATAGCGGTGCGTGGGAGAAGTACCTCGCAGATCGCGAAGAGAGTTTTGCTGATGTCTCTGAGGAAGTTTTTCCGGGACTTTTCTAAGACATCAGCAAAAAATATTTCCAAACTAAATAAAAAACTCAATAACAACTGAATAGGCCGCACTCATCTGTGGCCACCGCCGACCTCATAGTTCCACGTTCTCGAGAGAGAACAACTAGGGCCGACAGCGACGTCTCTTCCCCGGCGTCGCTATCGAATTCACAATCCGTCGGCCGGCGGTGACCAGAGATGAGTGGCACGACAACTATCACTTGTAAGAAGAGTTCTGAGGAGTTAAGGGGGAGTAGATGCAACATATATCTGTAATGCGCGATCGTTGCGTCGATCTACTCGCTCCTGCAATTGCTGCCTCATCGTCACCTGTTGTTGTTGATGCAACTCTCGGCTTAGGTGGACATTCAGAGGCCCTCCTTCAACGATTTGAAAATCTCACAGTCATTGGAATCGATCGCGACACCTCAGCTCTCGAATTAGCTGGTAAGCGCCTTGCACCATTTGGAGATCGCTTTAAATCGGCTCACGCTGTCTTTGATCAATTTTCTGAAGTACTTCGCTCATTTAATATTGAGAAGATTAATGGAGCTCTCTTTGATCTTGGCGTCTCTTCTATGCAGCTCGATCAGAGCGAACGCGGATTCTCATATTCACACGATGCCCCTCTCGATATGCGAATGGATCAGAGTAAAGGCGTAACTGCAGGTGAAATCGTTAATACATATGCCCCTGGCGATCTAGTGAAGATTCTCCGCGTCTATGGTGAAGAGAGATTTGCTACTCGTATCGTTGAAAATATTGTGAAAGAGCGCGCTATCGCGCCACTGAGCTCAACCCTTCAGTTGGCAGAGATCGTCAAGCGGAGTATTCCTGCTGCAACACGTCGTACTGGCGGCAATCCTTCAAAGCGCACATTCCAAGCTCTTCGTATTGCAGTCAATGATGAGATCGGTGCTATCGAACGTGCAATTCCACAGGCGCTTAAGAGCGTTGTCGTTGGAGGACGCGTAGTAGTTATGTCTTTCCAATCTCTTGAAGATCGTGTAGTGAAAGAAATCTTTACTGAGGTCTCGACATCAAAGAGCCCTCGAGAACTTCCTATCGAACTTCCACAGTATGCAGCGAAATTCTCGCTCCTCTTTAGCTCCAGCGAGAAGCCAACAGATGCTGAAGTTGCCCAAAACTCTCGCGCAGCTTCAGTGCGCCTCCGTGCAATAGAGAGGGTGGCTGCATAATGGCATCAGCTCTTGCTCGTAAGAATATTTCTTCTGCACTCACTACAACTCTCACAAGCGGTATCAAGCGTCAGGTTGTTGAGACAACTGCAAAGGTAATTCAAGGGGCGTTCCCTCAAGTTTCAGTTGCTCAGCAGGCGAGCCGTAAGTATTTTGCGATCTTCGTTTCAAGCGTGAGCGCTGCAGGATTCCTCGTTCTGCTTGGAGTCAACACTCTCCTTGCACAAGATGCTTTCACTCTCAAGAATCTCAAGGTTGAGGCAAAAGCTGTGGCCGATCAGCGAGATGCAATCAATCGATCTATTGATGCCCATGCAGCACCAGAGGCGCTAGCTGCAGCAGCAACAGCGCTGGGCATGAAGCCATCTGAGACACCAATCTTCCTTAACTTGCCAACTGGGGGAGGTGTCACTCGTGGGTGATCTCCTTATGGCTAAGCAGCGCATACGAATCTTGGCTCTAGCATTCACAATTGTTCTTGCACTATTGAGTCTGCAACTCTTCCGCGTTCAAATCTTTGAGGCAGGAAATTACACGCTTCGCGCAGTTGATGAGATGGAGACGACTCGCACCGTGCAAGCTCCTCGCGGAGAGATCACTGATATCAACGGTGTGGCATTTGCGCGTAGCGTCTCAGCGATCAGTATCGTCGCAGATCAGACTCAGATTAGCGATCCTGCAAAGACGGCAACCTTTGTTGCTCCAATCCTCGGCCTCTCTGTTGCCGATGTTCAGGCAAGTATCACCGGAACTCGTAAGTACTCAATGGTCCTTAAGAATGGACGTCCAGCACAGTGGGATAAGTTGACCGCTGCTATCGAAGATTACAATTCAAAGCTTAGCTCGAAAGAGATTGATCAGCGCATTATCGGTTTCTTCCCTGAGCGTTCCTACATCCGCGAATATCCATCAGGAGAGCTCATCTCTTCACTCGTTGGATTTGTCCGTGCTGATGGTGTTGGCGCAACAGGTATTGAATCGAGTATGAATTCAACCATTTCAGGTACCGCTGGACGCTATTCCTATGCTCGTGCAAATGGCGCCGAAATTCCTGGTTCACAAAATGAAATTGTCGCACCCAAAGCAGGAACATCAGTGCGACTCACTATCGATCGCGATGTGCAGTGGGTTGCTTCAAAGGCAATTGCAGAAGCCGTCAAGAGCTCAGGTGCTCTTAACGGAACCGTGATCGTGATGGATCCAAAGACTGGTGCAATTATCGCGCATGCAACGGCTCCAACATTTGATCCCAATAACACAAAAGGCGTCACCCTCGATTTAATGCGTAATCCATCTGTGCAGGATGTCTACGAACCAGGTTCGACTGGAAAAGTAATGACAATGGCAGCAGCTCTTGAGGAGAAGACAGTCTCCCCAACAACTGTCTTCTCAGTTCCTTACGGACTCCGTCGCGCAGGTAAGACTTTCCATGATCACGAGCGCCATCCAACTCAGCACCTCACCACGACAGGAATCTTGGCAGTCTCAAGTAATACAGGTTCAATTCAAGTGGGAGAGACCCTCGGAAGTGAAAAGCTCTATGACTATCTCACAAAGTTTGGAATCGGAGTCAAGACAGGATCTGGTCTTCCAGGAGAGTCAGCGGGAATTCTTCATCCTGTAAAGAGTTGGTCTGGAACAACAGCGCCAACAGTTGCTTTTGGTCAAGGCTACTCACTTACTGCGATGCAAGCAACAAGCGTCTTTGCAACCATTGCAAATGGTGGAGTTCGCGTATCACCAACTGTTATTGCTGGCACCAGTGATGCATCAGGCCATTTCACACCTGCTAGTGGTCGGGATTCTGTGCGAGTTGTCAGCGAAGAGACTGCATCTAAGTTGCGCATCATGATGGAGAGCGTTGTCTCTGCAAACGGAACTGCGCCAAGTGCTGCTATTCCAGGGTATCGAGTGGCAGGTAAGACAGGAACAGCGCAACGCTTTGATCCCAACACTGGAAAGTACAGCGGCTACACAGCATCATTTATCGGTTTCGCTCCAGCTGATAGCCCACGGTATGTCATCAATGTGACTCTGCAGCGCCCACGCAATGGACACTTCGGCGGAGCTCTCTGTGGTCCTGTATTTAAGAAGGTAATGACCTTTGTTCTGCAATCTGAGCATGTCGCTCCAACTGGTACAAAGATTGCACCAGTTGCACTGACACAGGCTCAGCTCACTGCATATCGAGCTACACAAGCGAGTGCGAAGCACTAATGATTCGCCCGTACAACACTTTCTCGATCTCATTTGAGAGCGCTGTTGAGCTCTTGGGTGGCAAGGCAATTAACCCAGCCTCAGTAGAAATCACGGGAGTAGCTCATCGCGATTCCGATGTTGTTGAGGGCGATATCTTCCTCGCCTTCCCTGGTGCCCGTTTTCATGGCGCATCATTTGCTGATAGCGCGCGCTCTCGTGGTGCGGTCGCAATACTTACAGACGAGGCGGGCCTTCCTTATGTGGGATCCATGCCGGCAATCATCGTCACCAATGCACGCGAAGCAGGTGCAACACTTTCAGCACACCTCTATCGCGCACCCATCCGAGAGATGGAGAGCATCGGCATTACTGGCACCAACGGCAAGACAACAGTTACAACTCTTCTTTACCAACTTCTCTCAGGTATTAGCCGTGAAGTTGGGCTGATTGGAACAGTGGAGACTCGCATTGGAGTCGAATCCATAAAGAGCGAGAGAACAACTCCAGAGGCATCTGATTTGCAGGCGTTAGCTGCAACAATGCGCGAGAGACATGTACGCAATCTTGTCATGGAAGTCTCGAGCCACTCACTTTCTCTCAATCGAATGGTGGGGTCTCATTTCTATGTCGTGGGATTTACCAACCTCACTCAAGATCACCTCGATTACCACAAAGATATGGAGAGTTACTTCACTGCCAAGTCAAAACTCTTCACACATGAGTATGCAGACTTAGGTGTGATCAATATTGATGATCCTTATGGCGCCCGCCTCTTTGAAAGCGCACCGATTAATACAATCTCTATTTCACGCGCTAACCCAAGGGCAACATGGCATTACATTGAGACACATCCTGTTGACAATGGTGTCGAATTTACAATTCGAGGTCGAGATGGAGTGCTGATTCAATCCCATACCCCTCTCCATGGTGGTTTCAATCTCGACAACCTCCTTATGGTCGTTGCGATTGCATATGAGTGTGGGGTTGATCCATTGGAGATGGCAACGCTTATTCCCACACTCAAGGGAGCTCCGGGACGACTTGAGCAGGTATCTCTCGGTCAAGATTTCAAGGCCTTCGTTGATTATGCACATTCGCCGGATGCGGTAATCAATGTATTAGAAGCAGTTCGCGAATTTACCCCCGGTCGAGTAATCGCAGTATTGGGGTGCGGCGGTGACCGAGATGCTTCCAAGCGCCCATTGATGGGTTCAGCGCTCATCGAGGGAAGCGATATCTCAATCTTTACCAGTGATAATCCCCGAAGCGAAAATCCAGAATCGATTTTGCGCGAGATGGTGGCAGGAAGTGTTGTTGAAGCACCTTCATGCATGCTCGTGCATCGTGGAGAGGCAATCGATTACGCAGTATCGCTGGCACTACCTGGCGATACTGTAATTGTGCTCGGTAAGGGACACGAGCAAGGTCAAGAGATTAGTGGCGTGGTGACGCCTTTCGATGACCGCACTCAACTTGCACGAGCAATCGAGGAGAAGCGATGATCACATTACGCGCCTCTGAGATTGCAGCGATTGTTGGAGGAGTTCTCCACGGTGACGATATAGAAGTCACCAGTCCAGCATTTCTCAATTCGAGAGATTGCATTCCTGGTTCAATTTTTCTTGCAATTGCGGGCGAGCGGGTAGATGGCCATGATTATGTTGCAGATGCTTTTGCTCACGGAGCAGTTCTTGCAATTACATCGAAGTCGGTTGCTGAGAGGTCAATTGTCGTAGATGATGTGACGATTGCAATCGGAAAACTTGCGCAGGCGGTCCGCAGCAGGCTCTCATCGATGACAGTTATCGGTATTACGGGTTCTCAGGGCAAGACAACTGCAAAAGAGTATTTATTCTCCATTCTCTCCAATCAGGGCGCGACAATTGCGACGATTGGAAATAACAATAACGAGTTAGGTGTGCCGCTGACTTTGTTGCGATGCACTGAAGAGACTCGTTATTGCATTGTTGAGATTGGCGCCCGACACAAAGGTGATATCGCGACTCTTGCAGAGATTGCCCGACCTTCCATCGGCGTTGTCTTACGTGTTGCAGCAGCTCATATCGGCGAGTTTGGAAGTATTGAAGATATTGCAGATACCAAGTCTGAGATGATCAAAGCGTTGCATAAAGATGGCGTTGCTGTTCTTGGAAATTACGATCCATACACACCACAAATGTCTAGTCTCCATGAGGGAAAGTCTCTTATATTCGGAGAAGGTGCTACCTCAGATATTCGAGCGACAGATGTTGATTTGAGGGGCGGACATCCGCATTTTGAACTTGTCACCCCTGAAGGTCGTTCTGTCGTTGAGTTACATCAGTACGGACTTCACCAGATACCTAATGCCTTAGCTGCAGCTGCAGTCGGCTTCGCTCTCGGAATTTCAACGGATGCGATTGCGCTCTCACTCTCATCGGCAGAGATCACCGCCAAGTGGCGTATGGAGGTCTGCGAAGTAGAAGATCTACTCATCATCAACGATGCCTACAACGCTAGCCCAGATTCCATGGTGGCAGCCCTTGAGACGCTCGCGCAGTTATCACAAGAGCGCGGTGGTGAGTCCTGGGCATTCTTAGGAAATATGAGAGAGCTCGGTGAAATCTCACCCCAGGCGCATGCCTCAGTCGCAACAAGCGCTGAGGAATTAAGAATTGACCATCTCATCACCATCGCCGCTCCCGACTACAGAGCTGGATTGAGCGAGAATTCATCAATGGTGCTTCATGAATGTCAGGATCGTGAAGCGGCGCTCGAGCTTGTCTCACACATCCATCGAGGTGATGTTCTTCTCTTCAAGGCATCCCGATCGGATAAGTTTGAAGAAGTTGCAGTTGCGGTGGAAGAGAGATGGCATAAGAAGTTAGAGAGTGAAGGAGATAGCAAATGAAAGAGATTCTTGTTGCTGGTGCACTCGCACTCTTCTTCTCACTTTTTGGCACTCCTCTCCTTATCAAAGCGCTTGCGCGACGTGGGTATGGGCAATTTATCCGTGATGATGGACCTTCAGCTCACCACACAAAACGCGGAACTCCAACAATGGGTGGAATCATCATCATCCTCTCCGTTATCTCCGCTTACTTCATCGCGCACTTCATCTCAGGAAATAAGGTCAGCGTCTCTGCTCTGCTCGTCCTTGGACTTGTCGTGGCGCTTGGCTTTGTGGGCTTCCTCGATGACTATATGAAGATATCCCGCCAGAATTCACAAGGCATTAGCGGCAAGCAGAAGATCTTTGGACAGGTCCTGGCAGCATCTATCTTTGGCTATCTCGGACTTCGCTTTCCGGATGGTGATGGCTTAACTCCCATTAGCCAACAGCTCTCATTTGTACGAGACACCTCGATTACTTTAGGCGTCGCTGCGGTGGTGATCTGGATTGCATTTATGGTGACTGCAACAAGTAATGGAGTAAACCTCACTGATGGTCTCGATGGTTTGGCTACCGGAGCATCAGTAATGACATTTCTTGCATTTATCTTGATTGGCGTCTGGGAGTTCAGCCAGAGCTGTGCAAATGTAATTGCGACTTCAGCTACTACTCATTGCTATCAAGTTCGCGACCCACTTGACCTCGCAGTTCTTGCTGCTGCCTTTGCAGGATCTTGTACAGGCTTCCTCTGGTGGAATGCATCACCTGCAAAGATCTTCATGGGTGATACAGGCTCGCTTGCGCTCGGCGGAGCGCTTGCGGGTATCGCAGCTTCTCAACGTGTTGAGCTCTTACTCGTTCCTCTCGGCGGACTCTTTGTGATTATTACGCTCTCAGTTGCGCTACAAGTCATCTACTTTAAAGCTACAGGAGGAAAGCGACTCTTTAAGATGGCGCCTCTTCAACACCACTTTGAATTGATGGGTTGGGGAGAGGTCACGATTGTTCTCCGCTTCTGGATTATCGCTGGCCTTTCAGTCGCACTTGGTCTCGGACTTTTCTATGCCCAATGGGTTACTAGCTGAAGCTAGGTCATCACTCTCATGGAAAATCTCTACCTTAATCTCTCAGAAAAGCGCGTAGTAGTTGCCGGTGCGGGAGTTACTGGAATACCGGTCGCTCGTGCACTCCAAGAGCGTGGAGCACTAGTTTTTCTCACAGATGAAAAGGTCGACTCCGTCGATGGTTTTGAGGTCAAGAACCCCTCAGAGATATCACCAGAAGAGTATGACCTCCTTATGGTCTCACCTGGCTGGCGAGAGAGCCACCCACTCATCGCTGCAACCCGAGCAGCTGGAAAGCCAATCATCAACGAGATTGATTTTGCATGGCATATCAAGAACTCCAAGTTTCCTGATCAGAAGTGGATAGCTGTTACCGGCACCAATGGCAAGACAACTACCGTTGAGATGGCAACTCATATCCTCACGTCAGCAGGAAAGAGCGCACGTGCATGTGGCAATGTCGGAACCACCGTCATTGAAACTGTGATGAGTAATGAGAAGTTAGATTTCCTTGTCCTCGAGCTCTCATCCTTTCAGCTCCACTGGCTAGAAGATGCGCAATTTATGGCCTCTGCAATTCTCAATATCGCAGATGATCACACAGATTGGCATGGATCCTTCGATGCCTATGCCAAAGATAAAATCTCACTCTTAGATAAGACGGCAACTGCAATTCTCAATGGTGACGATGGCGAAGTAGTTGGCCGCACCTCACATTGGCTTGGACGCAAGATTTTCTACTCTCTCGATACTCCAGGACCTGGTGAGATTGGCGTTGTGGAGGAGTTGTTAGTAGACCGTGCTTTTGTTGCAGACCCTCAAGAGGCTGCGATGTTTGCCGAGCTTCATGAGATTGTGCCGACAATTCCTCACCATATCTCCAACTCACTCGCTGCAGCTGGTCTCGCTTTAACTCTGGGGGTCGATCGTGAATCCATTCGAGAAGCGCTCAAGAGTTTTAAGCCTGGGCGCCATCGTATTGAAGAGGTAGGCCGCCACAAAGATGTGATCTGGATCGATGATTCAAAGGCGACTAACCCACATGCGGCCGCTGCATCTATCCTTTCTCACTTCTCTGTAATTTGGATCGCTGGGGGATTGGCTAAAGGTGCTGATATGCGTCCTTTGGTTGAGCGCACTTGGTCACGTCTGAAGGCGGCGATACTTATAGGAGAAGATCGCGCACTCATCGCAGATGCTTTGAAAGATTGTGCACCAGGGCTTCCAATCTTTGAAATTAATCCACCCGATGGATATCTCAAGAGCGAGAGCGGTAATGAATTTATGGAAGAGGTTGTCCGCACAGCGGCAACTATCTCTGAAAGTGGGGATGTAGTTCTCCTTGCACCAGCATGCGCCTCCATGGATCAATTTAATTCTTATGCCGATCGCGGAGATAGATTTGCAAATGCAGTAAAGAGCGAGGTTTTCAATGGCAAGTAAGACACCATCAAGGTCACATATCTTGGGCAAGCCGGTCAATCATTTCTATATGATGATTGTGAGTACGAGCATCCTCATCGTTCTTGGACTCGTGATGGTCTTTTCTGCATCATCAATTCATTCCATCGATACCAAAGGCTATGCATTTGCGGTAGTACTGCGCCAATTTATCTTCCTTCTTGCTGGAGTTCCCTGCGCCATCTATCTTTCACAGCTGCCGCTCAAAGTATGGAATATCGCAGCGCGCTCTGGTCTTCTCATCTCCATCATCTTGGTAGGCATCGTGATGATTCCTGGCGTGGGTAAAGAGGTTGGCGGAAATCGAAATTGGATCGACCTTAAAGTCATCGATATTCAACCTGGCGAATTTACGAAGTTCCTGTTGATTCTGTGGGCAGCATCGATGCTTGCTCGCAAAGAGACAATCAAGATGACCCGATTCAATGTCATCACACTCATTGGCCCTGGATTCTTACTCGTTATTGCAGGCATCATGTTTGGTGGCGACCTCGGAACAACTTCAGTGATTGCAGCTATTGCTGCAGGACTTTTCTTTATCTCTGGTATTGAGCTTCGCCTCATGGGATGGGTAACCGCTCTTGGATTCCTTGCACTTTCTATCGGTATCGTGACAAGTGATTACCGTCGCGCGCGTTTTCTTGTTTTTCTCAACCCCTTCTCTCCCGAGGAGTACAAGACATTTGGATGGCAGCCTGCTCACAGCCTCTTGGGCTTGGCAAGCGGTGGACTCTTCGGTGTGGGATTAGGCGGTAGTCGTCAGAAGTGGGGCAATCTCGCTGCTGCGCATACAGATTTCATTTACTCAGTCATTGGGGAAGAGTTGGGTCTTGCCGGAACTCTCGCCGTCCTCATTTTGATTGGGGCGCTTGTCTACTCCATCTTTAGAATCGCACTTCGCGCTCAAGATCCATTTTCTCGGTATGTCACGGCTGGAGTTGCATGTTGGATCGGAGTGCAGTCGATTCTCAATATCGGCACAGCGATTAGCGTTCTTCCCGTAGTCGGCGTCACACTTCCTCTCGTCTCCTACGGTGGTTCAGCGCTCTTAACAACTATCTGCGCTCTAGGCTTTGTAGCTGGAGTCGCGATGCGCGACCCAGAGGTCAAACGCGAACTCATTAAGCGTTTTGGAGAGAAGAAGTAAGGGGAGGAGATTCAATGAAGCTCCTCTTTGCTGGTGGTGGAACTGCTGGGCACGTTGAACCTTCACTCGCCGTTGCGCGAGCCGTGCGCGTGAAGTACCCAGATTCTGAGATCTCATTTATCGGAACCGCAGAAGGTTTAGAGATGTCTCTCGTTCCTGCAGCCGGATTTAAGATTTTTCCTATTGAGAAGGTCTCTATTTCGCGCAGACTTTCTCCTTCCCTTCTCAAAGTTCCTTTCCAGTTGGTAAAGTCCATACTTCAAACCACTCGCCTTCTCAAAGGCGTGGATTGTGCAGTGGGATTCGGCGGATATGTATCTGCACCTCTCTACTGCGCAGCGTTGATCACGAGAGTCCCAATTGTCATCCATGAGCAAAATGCCAAACCAGGATGGGCCAACCGCATCGGTGCGAAGTTCACACCTCATACGGCAATTAGCTATCCAGTGCGCAGCGGCGCACTCTCTAGAGCTGAGTTGACCGGCTTGCCCCTTCGGGCTGATGTTCTCGCCGCTCTTACAACATCATCAGGTGATTGGCTCCGCGCACGAAGGGAAGCAAAGAAGCGCATCGCTGAGAGCTATCAATTAGATACTGCAAGACCACTTATCTTCATCTTCGGCGGATCTCAAGGGTCTCTTGCAATCAATCGAGTAATTGATGAATCACGAAAGACTGTTGAAGCATCGGGATACTCAATCCTTCACGGCGTTGGTAAGAAGAATGAGGTGGCAGCGCCATCATTGTCATATCGCGCTCTGGGATATATCGAGGAGATGGCCGATTGTTATCTTGCAGCTGATGTGTTGATTTCACGAAGCGGTGCGGTGACATGCGCCGAGGCGAGGGCGCTCTCTCGATATAACCTCTTTATTCCGCTGCCCATCGGCAATGGCGAACAGGCGCTCAATGCAGCCTCGCTCGTTGAAGATGGGCGAGCTGAGGTGCTCCCTCAAGAGCAATTTACCTCCTCGTGGCTGATCTCCAATATCGACCGCTTAATAGAGATAAGTAAGCAATGCGGTGTTGAGGGAGATCCATCTGGCGCAGTTGCTGTAGATAAGATTCTCGCAATAGTTGAAAGAGCTATCGGAGACAAATGAATTCCTCGAAAGTAGTCGAGAACGTGAATGAATCTTTTGTAAGCAAGAAGATTCACTTTATCGGCATAGGTGGCTCAGGAATGAGCGGACTTGCTCGAATTGCACTTGCAGATGGAATTGAAGTTTCGGGATCCGATGCTAAGGATTCATCTGTATTAACTGCCTTGAGCGCCCTTGGTGCGAAGATTTATAAGAGCCATCAAGCAAGTAATGTTGATAGTGTAGATGTTGTTATCTACTCAACCGCTATCTCTCCACAGAATCCTGAGATTGTGAGAGCTATTGAGAGATCAATTCCCATAATGACTCGAGCGAAAGCACTTGCAGCGCTGATGTATGGGTTAGAGAAGATTGCAATTGCCGGCACTCATGGCAAAACAACTACTTCATCGATGGCTACCGTCGCCTTTCAAGCATGTGGAAAGGATCCCTCATTTGCTATAGGTGGCACCTTGACTGCATCTGGATCCAATGCACATCGTGGTTCTGGGAAGTTCTTTATCGCAGAAGCTGATGAATCTGATGGTTCATTTGTTGCCTACAATCCCAAAGCTGCCATCGTTACAAATATTGAGCACGACCATGTTGACTTCTTTGAAAAGGCAGAAGATGTCGTGGAGATCTTCAATACCTTTGTCTCGACAATTTCATCAGATGGCTACCTGATCTATTGCATCGATGATGCCGGCTCTCGCTCCTTAGGGGAGAGCACCACACATTGCACATCTATTTCCTACGGAGAAGATGCTTCCTCTGATCTTCGTATCGATCAGGTCGAGCTCTTTGCGCAAGGGTCACGAGCGCGTGCGATCTGGAAGGGGAGCGTTGTTGGACATATCGAACTCCAGGTTCCGGGCCGCCATAACCTTCTCAATGCTGCAGGAGTTCTTGCGCTAGGACTTGCATTCGAACTCAACGCCGCAGCGCTTATCTCCGGCCTCCATTCTTTTAGAGGAGCGGGGCGACGATTTGAATTGAAGTCGACCGTTCATGGAATCCGCATTATCGATGACTATGGCCACCACCCAACGGAGATTAAAGTGACGTTGGAGGCAGCTCGTAGATATGCAGATGCTGGAAGAGTGCTCGTCATATTTCAACCTCATCGATATACCCGAACACAAGCTTTCCTCGATGGTTTTGCATCTGCTCTCGATCTCGCCGATGAGACGATACTTCTAGAAGTTTATGCCGCAAGCGAGAAACCACTTCCAGGTGTCAGTGCATCGTTGATTGCCGAGAAGATGAAGCGCGGACGATTTATCCCTAACTTTGCAGAAGCTTCCGACCATATTGTTGAGATTGCCCAGCCTGGTGATGTCATCCTCACACTTGGCGCCGGAGATGTGAATTCCTTAGGACCTATCATTGCCGACGGACTTGCTAAGCGCTTTGGTTAATTGATGGCACTCAAACAACGAATAATTGCACTCTCAATCATCATCTTTGGAGTGCTCATCTATCTCTTCGCGTGGTCTTCTCTCTTTTCAGTGAAGTCAGTGGATGTCTCAGGAGCCCTACCTGAGGTGTCGACAACATCATTGATTTCCAAATCCAATATCTCTATCGGTGAAAAGATGGCGCGTATTGATCCTCGCTCGATAGAGAAGAATCTTCAAGAATTAGGATGGATAAAGAGCGCATCTGTAGATCGTGATTGGCTTCATGGAGTAGTGCGCTTGGTGATTACACCGCGAGTGCCTGTCGGACTCTTTCGTGGACAAGCCCTCGATGCATCCGGAACGCTCTTTGATTTCCCTGGAAAGCCTTCCCCAACTCTTCCGGTCGTAAGTGCCTCTTCCACTCAACTTGGCCTTGAGGCAATTGATCTCTTCACCTCACTCCCTGATTCAGAGCGAAGTGCAGTGATCTCTATTGGGGCATCGAGTGAATCCTCGATCTCCTCATGGCAGATGGTCGATGGCCGTCGAGTGAAAGTAATGTGGGGCGCCAACAAGGAGATTGCCTTAAAAGTCAGTGTCTATCAAGCACTTCTGGCACTGCCCGAAAATAAGAAGATTGTGCGTGTAGATCTCTCAGCACCACACGCCCCCATCGTTAAATAAACTCTCTATTTGAGGTAGAGGTATTTATTCGTTGCGGTGTTTGATTCGAAGGCTCTCACCCCATACTTTGCCACCATCAAAGTGAATAGAAATGTAACTCTCAAGAGAGGGTTTACAGTTCTTAAGGAGGCTTCAGGTGGCTGCACCACAGAATTATCTCGCCGTAATTAAGGTCGTCGGTATCGGCGGTGGCGGAGTGAATGCAATCAATCGCATGATTGAAGTTGGACTCAAAGGAGTAGAGTTCATTGCAATTAATACAGATGCACAACATCTCTTGATGAGTGATGCAGATGTAAAACTTGATATTGGTCGTGCATCAACTAAGGGTCTCGGAGCTGGCGCTGCACCTGAAAAGGGTCGTCAAGCAGCGATCGATCACACTGAAGAGATTGAAGAGATTCTTCGCGGCGCAGATATGGTCTTCGTAACTGCAGGTGAAGGTGGAGGAACTGGTACAGGTGGAGCTCCTGTCGTTGCAAAGATTGCACGGGACCTCGGTGCTCTCACAATCGGTGTAGTCACACGTCCATTCTCATTTGAAGGAAAGATTCGCACTCGTCAAGCAGAGGAAGGAATCGATGCTCTTCGCGAGCACGTAGACACTCTTATTGTTATTCCAAATGATCGCCTCCTTGCAATCTCAGATCGCAACATCACTGCAATGGATGCATTTAAGAGTGCCGATCAGGTTCTTCTCTCTGGTGTACAAGGAATCACAGAGATCATTACACAGCCAGGTCTTATCAACCTTGACTTTGCTGATGTGAAGACAGTGATGACAGATGCTGGCTCTGCTCTCATGGGAATCGGATCTGCTCGTGGCGAGAACCGTGCAGCTCGTGCAGCTGAGCTTGCAATTTCAAGCCCGCTCCTTGAGGCATCCATCGATGGTGCAATGGGAGTACTTCTCTCTGTTGCAGGTGGTTCTGATCTCGGACTCTTTGAAATCAATGAGGCATGTGAGCTTGTGCAGGGCGCTGCCCATCCAGATGCTCGCATCATCTTCGGTACAACAATCGATGATGCCCTCGGGGATGAAGTACGCATTACTGTCATCGCAGCAGGTTTTGCCGGCGGCGAGCCAAAGAAGGTTGAGATGCCAACCATCAATGCGGCAACTCTCGGGGGAGTAGCTGACCCAATCCCTGCAAATGATCCAATCTCTGTAGCTCTCGACCTCGAGAACCCATCTCCACGCAAGCGAATCACCTTCGAAGAGCTAGTGGCAGAAGATGAGATCGATGTACCTGACTTCATGAAGTAATTCACTACTCGCTATGACAGCGCGATTTACCAAACGCACCGGAGGCGTAAGCCACGGTGCGTTTGCATCTCTCAATCTCGGCACCCATGTGGGCGATGTCCTTGAGGATGTCATGGCAAACCGGAAAATAGTTGAGGAGAAGTTCGGTCCTACCCAATTTATGAATCAGGTTCATGGTGATCGAATTGCCGTGATTGAAGCCGTCACCGATGAAGCTCCAACAGCTGATGCTCTTATCACTGGAATACCAGGTATTACTCTTGCTGTGATGGTTGCAGATTGCATCCCACTACTTCTCACATCTCCTGAATCAGTAGCGGCAGTTCATGTCGGTCGTCGCGGATTGGTAAATGAGATAACACGTAAGACGTTGAGCGTGATGCGCGATATGGGCGCATCGCAGATCTCCGCCATTATGGGTCCAGCAATCTGTGGCAGTTGTTATGAAGTTTCAGAAGATGTCTATAGCGAAGTTGTTGCCGCCCATCCCTTCGCTGAGTCACGAACTCCTTCAGGCACTTTTGCTCTCGATCTGCCTGCAGCGCTGAGAGCAGTCTTAAGCGATGAGGGTATCCCGCTCATCAATAAATTCGAATGCACCCACGAATCGAGCGAACTCTTCTCTTATAGAAGAGATGGAGTTACAGGTCGACAGGCAGGGCTGGTCTCGCTATGACATCTCGCCAAGAAGAGCTCTCTACCAATCTTCACGAAGTTCAAGAGGAGATTGCCTCTTATAAGTCCACTCTCATAGTGGTGACAAAGACCTATCCAGTCAGCGATGTAGAGATCCTCTATGGACTTGGTGTTCGCGATTTTGGTGAGAACCGAAGCGATGAAGGGCTTACTAAGTCATCGAGCGTGAGCGCTCGATGGCATTATCAAGGAGAGATTCAAAGTAAGAAACTTCGTGAAATTCTCGACTGGGCATCATGCATCCATTCACTCGACCAACCTAAGCATGGCGAAAAAATTGAACGACTCCTGGAGGAGAGTGGCGAGACGACTGAGGTATTTCTCCAGCTCTCCCTCGATGGCGACCCAGAGCGCGGGGGAGTAGTTGAGTCAGAGGTATTTACTCTCGCAGAGCGATTTCATTCGAGCAGATCAATCAAGGTAATGGGGCTAATGTCTGTGCCGCCGGTAGAGATGGATCGAGCCGAAGCATTCTCTGCAATTTCTCAAGTCCATCACCGTTTTAAGGCAGCATTTCCCGAGGCACCCTTTCTCTCTGCGGGGATGAGTGGTGATTACCTGATTGCTCTTGATCATGGTGCGACACATATCCGCGTTGGTAGCAAAATCCTCGGCCCGAGACAATACCGCTAGTAGCCTTATACCCATGTCTGCACTCAATAAAATGATGGGCTTTCTCGGACTTGTTGATACCGAAGAAGAGCTTGAAGTTATCGAAACACCAACACCTATTAAGAGCACACAGGTTCGCCCTGTAACACAGCGCTCAACAGGAACATCAGGTGTCACTGTTGTTGGATCACAGCTTTCATCCCAGGTTCAGCAAGAGACAACAAATGAATATCCATTTGTTGAAGAGAGCGCTTCGTATCACATCGTTACATTGCAGCCACGTTCATATTCAGAGGCCCGCAAAGTTGGCGAGTACTACCGCGAAGGCAATCCAGTCATCATCAACCTTGATGATATGGAGGAGTCAGAGCGCAAGCGCCTCGTAGATTTTGCTTCAGGACTCGTCTTTGGTCTTCACGGACGTATCGAGCGAATCAGCCTCAAGGTCTTTCTTCTCTCACCTGCAAATGTCAATGTGAGTAATGAAGATCGCACCGCTGCACAGGCAACTTTCTACAACCAGAGCTGATCAGCTGTGAACCTATTACGTTCCACACTTCTTCAACTCTTATCACTCTTTAAGATTGCGCTCTTTCTGCGCATCATCGTCGATTACATTCGCCTCTTTGCTCGCTCATGGCGTCCCAACACATTGCTCATCGCAATCTTTGAGATTATCTATGCGCTTACAGAGAAGCCGATGGCATTTGTTCGTCGCTTCATACCACCGCTACGCCTGGGTGGAGTAGCGCTAGATCTCTCTTTTATCGTCCTCTTGATTGCAATCAATCTATTGCAAGGCGTTGTCAGAGTAGCTCTCTAAGCTTTTGAAATCGTAAAGGCAAATGGCAGGTCGCCATCTGTAATCGCTATTGATGTATCGCGCTTTGATGAAGTCGCAAGGACCTCATCAGAGATATGCGCGATAGCAGCTTCGATCGTTTCAGCGAGCGAACTATCGGCATTCCATGCGATGGCGATGCGATCAGAAATATCAAATCCATCGCTCTTGCGACGTTCTTGAATCGCTCTAATCACTTCACGGACATGTCCGGATGCAATTAAGGCAGGTGTGAGCTCAAGATCGAGGGCAACGCTCTCGCCATCGTGGCTTGCGACCATCCATCCACTCTTCGGTACTTCAGTAATCACGAGATCCTGGAGGTCGAGCGTATATTCGCCAAGGAGAGTTGAGCCATCCTTGCGAAGAGTCTTCACGAGTGAAGCGGCATCAGCTGTAGCGATGAGTTTTGCTACATCTTGAACCGACTTACCGTATTTGGCGCCGAGTGATTTGAAGTTTGCTTTTACAGAGACATCGACGAGATCTCCATCGGCATCTGCAATATCTGCAAGATCTATAACGTTGAGCTCATCTGATATCTGCTCCTTCATCTCTGCTGGAAGCTTTGACCATCCTTGTGCTGAGATAAGTGCGCGCTGAAGTGGTTGACGAATCTTGACGCCAGATTCAGCTCGTGCAGCGCGACCGAGCTCAACAACTCGACGAGTCATCGCAACTTGGCTGTTGAGTTCGGAGTTGATGAGCGAGTGATCTGCAACAGGGAAGTCGGTGAGGTGAACCGAGATTGCAACTGTTGGATCTGCAACACGGACAAGCTCTTGCCATGTCTGCTCAGCGATGAAAGGAACCATCGGTGCGAGAAGTTGTGCGAGAACTGTGAGCGCTTCATGGAGAGTTGCAAGCGCAGCTACATCTCCATCCCAGAAACGTCGACGGGAACGTCGCACATACCAGTTGGAGAGGTCATCGATAAATGCAGCGAGAACTTTTCCAGCCGCTTGAGAATCGAACTCACTATATGCCTTATCAACTTCAACGATCAGTTGATTGAGCTCGCTCAAGATCCACTTATCCATTGTCGAGCGATCTGCGATTACTGGGCTCTGTGAGAGAGTGAAGTTTGAAGCTTTTGCATAGAGGGCATGGAAGGAGATCGTGTTCCAATAGGTGAGGAGTGTCTTGCGGATGACATCTGAGATTGCATCATGTCCAACACGGCGCGATGCCCAAGGCGAACCCGCAGCGAGCATGTACCAGCGAACAGCATCTGCTCCATGTTGATCCATCAAAGCCATCGGCTCAAGTACGTTTCCAAGGTGCTTGCTCATCTTTCGACCATCCTTATCGAGGATATGGCCGAGGCAGAGAACGTTCTCATAGGAACTTTCATCGAAGACGAGAGTTCCGATTGTCATGAGTGTGTAGAACCAACCACGAGTCTGATCGATTGCCTCGCAGATAAAGTCTGCAGGATATGCAGCTTTAAACTTCTCAACAGAACCTTCCTTATGTGGGTAGCCCCACTGAGCAAATGGCATAGAGCCTGAGTCATACCAGCAGTCGATCACCTCGGGCACACGCACCATCGTTGATGAACATTCTGCACACGTAAAGGTGATGTCATCGACAAATGGACGATGGGGATCGAGGGTGGAGAGCTCTTGGCCAGCAAGTGCACCTAGCTCTTTCAGTGAAGAGATACAGATTTCATGCTTGTTCTCACAGCGCCAGATCGGCAGAGGTGTTCCCCAATAACGATTACGTGAGAGCGCCCAGTCAATATTGTTGGTGAGCCAATCTCCATATCGTCCTGTTTTAATTGTCTCTGGATACCAATTGGTCTTCTCATTCTCACGCAGGAGTGCATCTTTGATCGACGTTGTGCGGATGTACCACGATGGTTGTGCGTAATAGATAAGTGCGGTGTGGCAACGCCAGCAATGTGGGTAGGAGTGCTCGTACGGCTGATTCTTATAGAGAGCACCGCTTGCCTTGAGCTCCTTCACAAGAGGCTTATCGGCATCTTTAAAGAAGAGGCCGCCTACAATCGGAACATCTGCAAGGAAGTGGCCATCTGCAGCAACTGGATTGACGACAGGAAGTCCATACGAACGGCAGACTTGTAAGTCATCTGCACCGAAGGCAGGTGCTTGATGAACAAGACCAGAGCCATCTTCAGTTGTCACATATGTAGCGAGAACTACAAAGTGCGAATCAGGAATCTCGATATATTCAAATGGTCGCTTATAAGTAACCCGCTCTAGTTCGGAGCCCTTAAAACGCTTAAGAATTTCATGCTCTCCGGCAACGCGATCGAGGAGTGGTTCGGCAACAACGAGAACTTCTGAGTTCTCTTCAACGGTTGCACGCACCGCTACATAATCAACATCTGGATGTGCAGCAACTGCGGTATTGGAAACGAGAGTCCATGGCGTTGTGGTCCACACGAGAAGTGATGCACCTAAATCTGCAAGCTCACCACTTGTGACAGGGAAGCGAACAAAGACAGATGGATCAACGACTGTTTCATATCCTTGAGCGAGCTCATGGTCAGAGAGGCCAGTGCCGCAACGCGGACAATATGGAGCCACGCGATGATCTTGAACAAGGAGACCTTTCTTCCAGATCTCAGAGAGAGACCACCAGACACTCTCAACATATTCAGGTGCCATGGTCCAGTAGGCCTGATCGAAATCAACCCAGAATCCCATTCGCTCTGTCATACGTGTAAATGCATCGACGTGGCGAGTGACAGACTCTTTACACTTCTGATTAAATGGAGCGATTCCAAACTTTTCGATATCACCTTTACCAGAGAATCCAAGTTCTTTCTCCACTGCAATCTCTACAGGAAGTCCGTGGCAATCCCATCCAGCTTTGCGAGAGACATACTTGCCCTTCATCGTTTGATAGCGAGGGAAGACATCTTTAAAGACGCGCGCTTCAATGTGATGAGTGCCAGGCATTCCATTTGCAGTAGGCGGACCTTCATAAAAGGTCCATGGCTCGCCGGCAGCACGGGCATCTAAGCTCTTCTCGAAAACATTCTCGTTCTTCCAGAAATCAAGAATGGTCCGTTCCATCGCAGGAAGATCTATCTGCGGTGCGATTGCATTAAATGTGCCGTTACGGCGTGAATCTGAACTGGTCATAGCCCCTGCTCCATCTCGATAACTGAAATGGAGGGACGAGCGCAATGCTCGCGGTACCACCCGCCTTGCAGCGCAATTGATGGGCTGCCACTTTCCAAGTCCTCACTCCGCGCGGTTCTACCTATCTCCTCAAGGGAGATGCTCTTCCGCAAGCTCTGAGGTGATCGCCTCTTCATCGCTGGGGGTTGAAATGATTTCTTGAGCGTAAGTCTAAACCATGCTCAAGCCATGACCGGCATAGAGGCGTGGCGCAGTTGGCAGGTCATGCGTAAAAGGAATAAGGTGCGCGGCGTGTCAGCAAAGAAGATTGCCCAGAAGCTCCTGAAGAAGGCAGCTAAGAAGGCTACCCCTGCAAAGAAAGCCGCTCCTGCCAAGAAGGCGGTAGCTAAGAAAGCGGCACCTGCAAAGAAGACCGTTGCAAAGAAGACCGTTGCAAAGAAAGCTGTTGCCAAGAAAGCACCGGCAAAGAAGGTCGCTGCGAAGAAGGCCGCTCCTGCAAAGAAGATCACTGAGATTAAGAAGGCTCCAGGCCGTCCATTCCCATCAAAAGTTGGTAAGACAACTCTTACTGTTGATGAGAAGTCACAGACCGTTTCGGTTGCAACTGTCGTGGCACCTGCAGCTGCACCAATCGTTGAAGAGCGTCGCCTTGTAATGCCACCTCCTCCACGTCCTGTAAAGAGTGGAAAGAAGATTGCACCTCTTAAGCCACTGAAGGCAGCACCTACACCGGTGACTGCAGCAGAGGGTGAGGGCGCATGGAGCGCTGCAGAGCTCAAGGCGATTCGTTCAGAGCTTGCAAAGGATCTCATTCGCCTTCAAGCAGAGCTTGCAAGCGTTGAAGCAGAGATGAACGATCTCATCGAAGATGCAGGTGATGGCGCCGGTGATGATCAGGCAGATTCAGGCACAAAGACTTTCGAACGCGAACATGAGATGTCACTTGTATATAACGCACGCGACATGGTTCTACAGACAGAGCGCGCGCTGAGCCGTATCGATAATAAAACATATGGAAATTGCGAAGTCTGCGGTTCACCAATCGGCAAGGCTCGTCTTCAGGTATTTCCTCGTGCAACTCTCTGCATGATCTGTAAGCAAAAGGAAGAGCGGCGCTAAAGTGCGCCGGATCGCACCACTTCAACTTCTCTTCACTCTTGCTCTCTTTATCTGGGCGCTCGACTTCCTCACCAAGAATTGGGCTATCGATCAACTCTCTTCAACACCCCGCAAAGTCATTGGCTCCCTTCTTCAACTCACTCTCGTGCGTAATCCAGGTGCCGCATTCAGTATGGCGACAGGTTTTACAATCATCTTTACCTCAATCTCTATTGCGGTAGCGATATTTATCGTTCGTACTGCACATCGCATCTCATCCCGAGCATGGGTTGTTGTTGCAGGGTTGGTTCTCGGGGGAGTACTCGGCAATCTCACCGACCGCATCTTCCGTGAGCCAGGTTTTCTCTATGGCCACGTGATCGATTGGATCGAACTTCCACATTGGCCTGTCTTTAATATCGCTGACTCTGCGATCTTTATCGCGGCAGGGATAGCTATCCTTCTCACTGTGAGGAACATTCCTCCATATCAGCGCAATATTTCGTGAGTAAGAAGGGGGATGAGAGTGATGGATAGAGAAGAGCGGACCCTCATCGTTCCTGAAGGAGTTGCTGGTGAGCGTATCGATAGCGCACTGACTCGCGTCCTCGGACTCTCGCGCACTGCCATAGTGAAGTTGCTCGATGATGGAGACATTAAGAGCAATGGGAAGAATCTCTCAAAATCTGATCGGGTGATAGCTGGACAGATTATTGATGTAGTGATGCCAGCAAAAGTTAACTCGGATCCCATTCCGCTGACACCACTTGAAGGTCTCACCATTGTCTATAACGATGAAGATATTGTCGTTGTTGATAAGCCAGTGGGATGCGCTGCACATCCTGCACCAGGGTGGACAGGTCCAACAGTTGTCGGAGCGCTTATCGCAGCTGGCTACACGATTTCTACAAGCGGACCTGCCGAACGTGCAGGAGTGGTCCATCGACTTGATGCAGGAACAACTGGGTTGATGATTGTGGCAAAGACCGACCGCGCATACTTAGAATTGAAAGAGATGTTTAGAGACCATAGCGTAGAGAAGACCTATCACGCACTTGTGCAAGGACATATGGATCCATCCGAAGGAACTATCGATGCACCTATCGATAGACATCCCACTCAAGACCATCGCTTTGCTGTTGTTGCAGATGGAAAAGAGAGCATCACCCATTACAAGGTGATTGAGTATTACAGATCTGTATCGATGGTCGAGGTCGAACTCGAGACTGGACGCACTCATCAGATTCGAGTGCACTTCTCTGCACTGGGCCATCCGCTCGTGGGTGATACAACCTATGGCGCAGATCCTGTATTAGGTAAGTCACTTGCGATGCGCCGTCCATGGCTCCACGCTCTCGAGCTTCGCTTCAACCATCCAGTGACGGGGGAGTCGCTCACACTTCGGGCTCCATATCCACCTGACCTTGAGGCTTCTCTGGCGTTGCTATCGGAGGCAGTTCTTCCTTAACAGGTTACTCTTGCGCCACCATGTCATCTGAAGATCTTTCAGCTTCACGGGCATCGACGCAAGACTCATTTGTACATCTCCATGTACATACCGAGTACTCGATGCTCGATGGAGCCGCGCGCGTAAGCGAACTCGTTGCAGAGGTTGCACGCCAAGAGATGCCGGCCATTGCGATGACAGATCACGGAAATGTCTTCGGTGCATTTGATTTCTACAAGCAGGCGAAGAAAGCCGGCGTTAAACCCATTATTGGAATCGAAGCCTATGTGGCCCCTGAATCACGCCACGATAAGAAGCGTATTCAGTGGGGCGATGGCGGAGAAGATGATGTTTCAGGTGGCGGCGCATATACCCACATGACGATTCTCGCTGAAAATAACGAGGGGCTTGCCAATCTCTTTAGGCTCTCATCCCTTGCTTCGCTCGAAGGTTATTACTACAAGCCGCGTATGGATCGCGAGCTTTTGAGTAAATATGCAGATGGTCTCATTGCAACAACGGGATGCCCCGGTGGCGAGATTCAAACGCGTCTTCGTATGGGCAAATATAGAGAAGCGCTACGCGCAGCGAGTGATTACAGAGATATCTTCGGGCAGGAGAACTTCTATCTCGAATTGATGGATCACGAACTCGATATTGAAAATCGGGTTAAGGGCGATCTCCTCAAGCTCGCGAAAGATCTCAAACTTCCCCTCCTTGCCACCAACGATCTCCACTACACACATAAAGATGATGCAGATGCTCACGCAGCACTTCTCTGCGTTCAATCTGGTTCAACTTTGGCAGACCCTAAGAGGTTTAAATTTGATAGTAATGAGTTCTATGTAAAGAGCGCGGCAGAGATGCGCCATCTCTTCAAGGATTTTGATGGTGCATGTGATAACACTCTCCTCATCGCCGAACGTTGTAATGTCACTCTTCGCGAAGGCGAGAACCTCATGCCTCGCTTTGATGTGCCAAAGGGAGAGAGTGAAGATTCGTGGTTGCGATCAGAGTCGATACGAGGCCTCTCTGAGAAGCTAGGAGAGAAGCTCACTCCTGCACACACCGAACGACTTAATTACGAACTCGATGTCATGATCAAGATGGGATTTCCTGGTTACTTCCTCGTTGTTGCAGACCTTGTAAGCCATGCAAAGAAGGTGGGTATTCGCGTAGGTCCAGGGCGTGGATCTGCTGCAGGTTCACTCGTTGCATTTGCTCTAGGAATCACAGGTCTTGACCCTATTGAGCACGGCCTCTTGTTTGAGCGATTCCTCAATCCAGAACGTATCTCAATGCCTGATATCGATCTCGACTTCGATGAGCGTCGTCGATCAGAGATGATCCGTTATGCCACTGAGAAGTATGGCGAGGATCGTGTTGCCCAGATCATCACCTACGGCACTATTAAGTCAAAGCAAGCTCTCAAAGATTCCACTCGCGTGCTCGGTTACCCATATGCAGTAGGTGAGAAACTCACAAAGGCGCTTCCACCTTCTGTCATGGGTAAAGACATCACGCTCGGTGGCGTCTTTGATCCTAAAGATTCGCGTTACGGTGAGGCGGGTGAATTCCGCCAGCTCTACGAGAGCGATGTTGATTCCAAACGAGTTGTTGATCTTGCTCGCGGACTTGAAGGGCTCAAGCGTCAATGGGGTGTTCACGCAGCTGGCGTTATTCTCTCTCGCGATCCACTTCTCGATGTTATTCCTATCCATCGCCGCGAATCTGATGGTTCGATCATTACCCAATTTGATATGGGTGCATGTGAAGCAACCGGCCTTCTCAAGATGGACTTCTTGGGTCTACGCAATCTCTCAGTACTTGATGACACTCTCCTTAACATCAAAGAGAATCAAGGAATCGATGTTGTGCTCGAGGATCTTCCACTCGCTGATCAGAAGACATTCGAACTACTCTCCCGTGGAGATACTCTCGGAGTCTTCCAGCTCGATGGTGGCGGAATGCGTTCGCTCCTTCGCGCGATGGCACCTGACTCCTTCGAAGATATCTCAGCGGTAATTGCTCTCTATCGTCCAGGTCCTATGGGCGAAAATGCCCATAACGATTATGCAGATCGCAAGAATGGGCGCAAGCATGTCGAAGCGATTCACCCTGAGCTCTCTGAAGCACTGCAAGATATCTTGGGCGATACATATGGCCTTATCGTGTATCAAGAGCAGGTAATGGCGATCGCTCAAAAGCTTGCAGGATTTACTCTCGGCCGCGCAGATCTCTTACGTAAGGCGATGGGTAAGAAGAATAAAGAGATTCTCGATAAGGAATACATTCCCTTTGAGGCGGGCATGAAGAGCAATGGCTTCTCTGAGGCAGCTATCAAGCGCCTATGGGAAGTTCTTATTCCGTTCTCTGACTATGCATTTAACCGAGCACACTCTGCTGGTTATGGTGTGGTCTCATTCTGGACTGCATATCTCAAAGCTAATTTCCCAACCGAGTACATGGCAGCGCTTCTGACATCTGTGCGTGATGATAAAGATAAGTCAGCGCTCTATCTCTCTGAGTGTCGCCGCATGGGAATCAAAGTTCTTCCACCTGATGTCAATGAGTCCAATGCCGAATACACGCCTCGTGGTCGCGACATTCGCTTTGGCCTTGCCGCAATTAGAAATGTCGGTGAAGGCGTCGTTGCATCTATCAAGGCATCTCGCGAGACAAAGGGAGCTTTCGGATCTTTCGGTGACTTCTTAGCCAAGGTAGATGCTCAGGTCTGTAATAAGAAAACTATCGAATCTCTGATAAAGGCTGGCGCGTTTGACTCACTCAACCATCCACGTAAGGGGTTGATGACAATTCACCTTGAAGCAATTGATTCGGTCATTGAGACAAAGCGCGCTGAAGCGATTGGGCAATTTGATCTCTTCGGGGGAGAGACATCATCAGAAGTTGCCGGCCTTGAAGTTGAGATTCCTCAGACTGAGTGGGATAAGTCGACTCTCTTGGCATTTGAGCGAGAGATGTTAGGCCTCTATGTTTCAGATCATCCACTCCTAGGTGTCGAACACGTTCTTCGCTCTCACACAGATATGTCGATTAGTTCACTGATGGATGATGGCGTCCCTGATGGAATCGTCACTATTGGCGGATTGATTACAAGTGTGCAACGTAAAGTGTCACGACAAGGCGCATCATGGGCGGTCGTCAATATCGAAGATCTCGAAGGTTCGATTGAGGCCCTCTTCTTTGCCAATACCTATAACCAATATGCGCTCTCACTCACCGAAGATCGCGTTGTAGTCATTCGCGGACGCTTCTCTCGCACTGATGAACAGGTGCGATTTACCGCTCTTGAGATGACGATGCCCGACATCACAGGTGGACCTACTGGCCCACTCCTTATCTCGCTTCCAGCAAGTCAGGTAACACCTCCTATCGTTGAGCGTATGAAGGAGATTCTTCGTTCGCATCCAGGCAAGAGAGAGGTCCATCTCCATGTGGTGGATCAGCAGAAATCGACAACTTTGAAGGTTGATGCTCTCGTGACATCTTCGCCAAGTTTGAGCGCAGATCTCAAGTCCATCTTGGGGCCAGATTGCATCGTGCGCGGCTAATCGCGTCGCCTCCGCTGCTTCGCTCAAAGTAGAATAAGCGCATGTTGCGTCGCGTCGATCTCAGAGGGAAGAACCTCACCAAGGATCAATATCAGCGCGAACTCCCACGTGCCACACTCGATGTTTCTTCGGCGATGGTCGCAATCGAGCCAATCCTTGCTCGTGTGAAGAGCGGTAGAGAAGAAGATCTTCTCGCACTCGGTGAAGAGTTCGACAAGGTGCGACCAGCTTCCATTCGTGTTCCACAGAGCGCACTCGATAACGCACTCGCCAATCTCGACCCTGCTATCCGCACCGCTCTTGAGATATCTGCTGAGCGAATTCGTAAAGTGCATTCGGCTCAATCACGTGGAGAGAAGTCAGTCAATGTCGTCGATGGCGGCACAGTGAGTGAACGGTGGATTCCTGTCGATCGAGTAGGGCTTTATGTTCCAGGTGGGCGAGCTGTCTATCCAAGTTCTGTATTGATGAATGTCATTCCTGCGCAGATTGCACAGGTGCCAAGTATCGCGGTTGCATCACCGCCACAAGCAGATTATGGGGGCCTTCCACACCCAACAATTCTTGCAGCGTGCGCCCTTTTAGGCGTCGATGAGGTCTATGCAATCGGTGGAGCACAGGCGATTGCACTCTTTGCCTATGGCATGGAGGGAGTTGCGGCAAAGTGTGATCTTGTTACTGGTCCCGGAAATATCTACGTTGCAGCAGCTAAGCGAGCACTACGAGGAATTATCGGAATCGATTCAGAGGCAGGTCCAACTGAGATTGCAATCCTTGCCGATAAGAGTGCGATTGCAGCAGATGTTGCTACAGATCTCATCTCGCAGGCAGAGCACGATGTGATTGCGGCAGCAGTACTTGTGACTGACTCAGCACAACTGATTGAAGACGTTGAGAGCGAACTAAGAGTGCGAGTGGCAGCTACAAAGCACTCTGAAAGAATTACGGCAGCTCTCACCGGAATCCAGTCAGCAGCAGTCCTTGTTGACTCCATTGAACAGGGTCTCGATGTCGTCAATGCATACGCTGCAGAGCACCTAGAGATTCAAACAGTCAGCGCTCGACGTGATGCTGATCAAATTCGTAATGCCGGTGCTGTATTTATCGGACGTTTCTCACCGGTCTCACTCGGTGATTACTCTGCAGGTTCTAACCATGTACTTCCTACAGGAGGATGTGCCTGCCACAGCAGTGGTCTTTCAGTGCAATCTTTCCTCAAAGGTATCCACTACATCGAGTATGAGAAGCAAGCATTTACCGATATTGCCCAGACAGTTATCACCCTTGCTCAATCTGAAGATCTTCCCGCCCATGGTGAAGCAATCTCTGCACGATTTGAGTCGCTATGAGTCAGTGGCCCAATTGGTTGCCCCTCAATGAGCGACTTCGTCCGCTCTCGCCATATGGCGCCCCGCAGCTTCCTGTCTCGGCTGTTCTCAATACCAATGAGAGCCCTTTTTCGATTTCCGGTGAATTAGCCCGTGCAATCGCTGAACGCGTTGAGAAAGTAGCTACCAACCTCAACCGTTATCCAGATCGAGATGCCGTTGCTCTTCGCTCTTCTCTTGCATCCTTTATCAATGACCTCTCTTCCACCTCATTTATCTCCGAGAACATTTGGGCGGCAAATGGAAGCAACGAGATAATCCAATCTATCTTCCTTGCATTCGGTGATGGGGGAGCGCTCGGTTTTACTCCTTCATATTCAATGCACCCACTTATTGCCCGCGTTACCAATACAACATGGGTAGATGGAGATCGTGCTCCGGATTTCTCTCTCGATGTAGCACTGGCAAAGAAGCAGATAGAAGAGAAGAGACCTTCGCTTACCTTTATTACAACTCCTAATAATCCAACTGGAAGCGCTGTCACAATTATTGAGATTGAGGAGTTGGCAAGAGTTACTCCAGGTCTCCTTGTGGTGGATGAGGCATACGCTGAATTCTCTGATGAGCTCTCTGCCGTCACTCTCGTCAAGAAGTATCCACACGTCATAGTCATCCGTACGATGAGCAAGGCATTCTCATTTGCCGGCGCCCGCCTTGGTTATCTTGTGGCAGATAAAGCGGTTATCGACGCTCTCTACCTCGTCCGCCTTCCATATCACTTAAGCGCGCTGACACAAGCTGCTGCTGAAGTAGCTCTTGAATTTAAGAGTCAACTCCTTGGCAATGTTGCAGAACTTATTCGCCAGCGAGATCTCGTTGAGAAGGAGTTAAAGGCGCTCAATCTCAAAGTTGTTCCAAGTAAGTCCAACTTCCTCCTCTTCTCAGGATTTGATATTCCTGCGCCAGATCTCTGGAAATCACTTCTAGATAAGGGTGTCTTGATTAGAGATGTGGGATTATCAGGGTACTTGCGAGTGACTATCGGCAGCGAGGCCGACAATAAGCTATTTATCTCAGCGCTCACAGAGTTGTTGAAGAGATAATCTTCAATCAAGGCCGAAAGTAGACCGGGAGAAGAAAATGAGAAATGCACGAGTAGAGCGCACCACTAAAGAGTCGAGCGTTCTTGTTGACCTCACACTCGATGGTACTGGCGAAATCTCAGTTGATACTGGAGTGCCCTTCTTCGACCATATGATGTCTCAACTCGGAAAGCACTCTGGATTTAATCTCACCATTAAGACAACAGGTGATATCGATGTTGATTCTCACCACACAGTCGAAGATACATCTCTGGCATTCGGCCAAGCGCTCCGGGAAGCACTGGGCGATAAGGCTGGTATTCGTCGCTTCGGTGATGCGATGGTTCCACTCGATGAAGTACTTGTTCAGGCTGCAGTTGATCTCTCTGGTCGTCCATACCTGATCCATCGCCAACCAGAGATCGTCGAGCTCATCGGCACTTTCGATACAACTCTTGGTCGCCATATCTGGGAGTCAATCGTTGCTGAGGCGCGCATTGCACTTCACGTGCGAGTTCTTGAAGGTCGTAACGCGCACCACGTATTTGAGGCGCAATTTAAGGCAGTCGCTCGCGCGCTTCGCGATGCGGTAGCAATTGATGGTCGCACCACTGGCATCCCATCAACAAAGGGAACTCTCTAATTCAATGGCAATTGCCATTCTTGACTACGGTTCAGGAAATCTACGTTCTGCGCACCGCGCCTTTGAACGTTCAGGGAGAGAAGTTGTTATCACCTCTGATTACTCGCTCGCTTTAGAGGCAGAAGGCCTTGTAGTTCCTGGAGTGGGTGCATTTGGCGCCTGTATGGAGGGACTTATCTCTGTGCGAGGCGATCAGCTTGTTCGCGAACGAGCAGCGCTAAAGCGTCCGACTCTGGGAATCTGTGTCGGAATGCAGATCCTCTTCTCTGCAGGAGTCGAGCATGGAAATCATCACGGTGTTTGCATCTGGCCATCTACAGTCAAGAAGTTAGAGGCAACAATTTTGCCTCATATGGGTTGGAATACAGTGCAGGTGGCTCCAGGAAGTAATCTCTTTAAAGGAGTAGAGAATGAATCTTTCTACTTCGTTCATTCATATGGAGTTGTAGATGCCATTGAGGGAAGCGCTCTTCAATCGTGGACAGAATATGACTCGCGTTTCTTAGCTGCGATTGAAGATGGTGTGGTTGCAGCAACACAATTTCATCCCGAGAAGTCGGGAGATGCCGGACTTCAACTCATCAAGAATTGGGTAGAGATGTTATGAGTTACTTAGAGTTGTTACCAGCCGTTGATGTCAAAGATGGTCGTGCGGTCCGTCTTGTTCAAGGCGAGCTCGATGCAGAGACATCCTATGGATCGCCACTTGAGGCGGCCCTCGATTTTCAATCTTCGGGTGCAGAGTGGATCCACCTCGTAGATCTCGATGCAGCATTTGGCCGCGGTGAAAATAGCGCTCTTCTTGCAGAGGTAGTTGGAAAACTAGATATCAAGGTAGAGCTCTCTGGTGGAATTCGTGATGATCAATCCCTTAAGCGCGCTCTTGCAACAGGATGTCGTCGCGTCAATCTAGGAACTGCAGCTCTCGAAAATCCTGAATGGACTTCAAAGGTAATTGCTGAATTCGGCGATCGGATTGCGGTGGGTCTCGATGTCCGAGGTCACACCCTTGCTGCGCGTGGATGGACCCAAGAAGGTGGAAATCTCTTTGAGACTATCGAGCGTCTCGAGCGTGATGGTTGTGCTCGCTATGTCGTCACAGATGTCACCAAAGATGGCACTTTGAAAGGCCCCAATCTCGAACTTCTCCGCGAAGTCTGCGCTGCAACAAAGAAGCCAGTCATTGCTAGTGGAGGAATCTCTTCACTCGCAGATATCCAAGCGCTCAGTTCGCTCCGTTCCATTGGCGTTGAAGGCGCGATCGTGGGTAAGGCTCTCTATGCAGGTGCTTTTACTCTTGAAGAGGCTTTGGAGTTGACGAAGAAATGAGCCTCTCAGTCCGCATCATTCCTTGCCTCGATGTCACAGATGGTCGAGTGGTTAAAGGCGTGAACTTCACCAATCTCGTCGATGCCGGCGACCCGGTTGAGATGGCTTCTCTCTATAACGCAGAGGGCGCTGATGAGTTGACCTTTCTCGATATCTCAGCGAGTGTTGCTGGCCGCGAGACAACTCTCGATGTTGTGCGTCGAACAGCGGAACAGGTATTTATTCCACTGACTGTCGGTGGCGGAATCCGTACTGTCGAAGATGTCGATCGATTGCTCCGAGCTGGCGCAGATAAGGTCTCCATCAATACAGCTGCAATCGCCAATCCAGATTTAATCTCTGCGATCGCAGATCGTTTTGGATCGCAAGTTCTCGTCCTCTCCGTCGATGCTCGTCGCGCAAAGAGCGAATCAGGTTTTGAGGTCACCACTCATGGCGGTCGACAGAGCGCAGGCATTGATGCTCTCGCATGGGTAGAGAGAGCATGCTCTCTCGGAGTGGGAGAGATTTTGCTCAACTCAATGGATGCGGATGGAACCCGTGCTGGTTATGACATCGGCATGATTCAAGCAATTCGGGCGATCTCATCTGTGCCGCTCATCGCAAGCGGGGGAGCAGGATCACAAGAAGATTTCGCAGCTGCACTCGATGCAGGTGCAGATGCCCTCCTTGCCGCATCTGTCTTCCACTTTGGCGTGCATCGCATTGGAGATATCAAGCGCTACCTTGATCGAAGTGGTTATCCAGTGCGCAAGAGCGCTGGCATCTAAGGCAGAATATGGCAATGGAGATCACACTCTCAGCAGAGGTAGAAGCGCTACTCAAAGATGGCGTTGATCTCATTCCTGCCATCGCGCAAGATAGCCAAACAGGTGAGGTTTTGATGCTCGCCTATATGAATACGCAATCTCTTGCACAGACGATCTCGACTCGACGTGCAACATATTGGTCTCGAAGCCGCAATGAACTCTGGGTTAAGGGCGCAACTTCCGGCCATATCCAAGAAGTACTGGCTATTGCAATAGATTGTGATGGTGATGCACTTCTTCTCACGGTTAAGCAAGAAGGCGCTGCATGTCACACCGGTGATCGAAGTTGTTTTCATAGAGGCATTGATTTAGCGTAAATGAAGATTGAAGAGTTTCGACAATACGCTCGCCATAACAATGTCATCCCCGTCTATCGTCGCGTGCTTGCTGATGGAGAGACACCACTGGGTATCTATAAGAAGTTGGCGAAGAATCGACCTGGCACATTCTTGCTCGAGTCAGCAGAGCATGGAGGCGCATGGTCGCGATACTCATTTATCGGAGTTGCCTCTCAAACAACTCTGACTGAGCGCGATGGCCAGGCAGAGTGGCTCGGCACACCTCCTGCAGGAGTGCCACGAGGTATGGATCCCCTCCATGCGCTCAAACAATCTGTTGCCCATCTGAAAACTCCCATCATTGAAGGTCTTCCTCCACTGACAGGCGGGCTCGTGGGATATATGGGGTATGACTCAGTTCGCAGATTAGAGAAGCTACCTAATCTTGCCCAGGATGATCTCCATCTCCCTGAGATTGCATTTATGTTGACGAGCGATATTGCGGTGATGGATCACAGCAACGGAGTCGTTACTTTGATTGCAAATGCAATCAACTGGGATGGTTCTGATGAGCGGGTTGATGAGGCGTATCACGATTCTGTTGCCCGTCTCGATCGAATGTATCTAGATTTACAGAGTTCACTTCCAGGAGATGTCAGCGAGATACCTCCATTTCTTCCACCACAGTTTGAGCGCAATATCTCTGCAGAAGACTTTCGCGCAAAGGTGGAGGAGGCAAAAGAAGAGATCAGAGCAGGTGAGGCTTTTCAGATTGTCATCTCGCAGAGATTTTCTACAGAGGTAACCTCTGATGCGCTCGATATCTATCGCGCACTGAGGTTAAGTAATCCAAGTCCATATATGTATCTCTTCCGCTTTGAGAGTGGCTTCGATGTTGTCGGTTCAAGCCCTGAAGCTCTTGTTAAAGTCACTGGGCGAGAGGTGATGGTTCATCCCATTGCTGGCACACGTAAACGCTCTTCGTCTTTGGAAGAGGATGTTCGCATCGGAGAGGAGTTGCTTTCAGATCCAAAAGAGAGGGCAGAGCATTTGATGCTCGTGGATCTTGGTCGCAATGATGTGGGAAGAATCTGCACCCCTGGCTCTGTCGAAGTCATCGACTTTATGCATATTGAGAGATATTCACATGTGATGCATATCGTCTCCACTGTGGTGGGTGAGCTGGCTGCTGACTCTGCGCCAATTGATGCCCTCTTCTCCGTATTTCCTGCAGGCACCCTCTCGGGTGCGCCAAAGCCACGCGCGATGGAGATTATCGAGAAGCTAGAACCACATCGACGCGGTCTCTACGGTGGCGCGATTGGTTACTTTGATTTCACTGGAAATATCGATACCTGTATCGCGATTCGAACCGCTCTCATCAAAGATGGTCGTGCATTTGTTCAAGCGGGTGCAGGTGTAGTTGCTGATTCAGATCCAGAATCTGAGAATCAAGAGACTCTCAATAAGGCGGCAGCTGTCTTGACTGCAATCAATACTGCGAATGCGATGCGTGGCAAGTAATGTGGAAAGTCAATATTTTTCTCGTCCTTATTGCTGTGATTGCAATTTCGATCAGCCGTCGTATGCGTCTATCGCAACGCTATGAGCGAAGCGATAAGAACGAACGCGAACTCTCACCTTGGAAGTCACTCGATCACGGGATTGATCCAACAGATAAAGAGGGTCAATAATGTCAGTTCTAGATTCCATTATTGAAGGAGTTCGCGAAGATTTAGCTGCGCGTCGACTTCCACTCTCTCAGCTCAACGAACAACTTGCTCAAGCACCTGCTGTTATAGATGCTCATCCTGCTCTTGCTAGCGCAGAGATGAGCATAATTGCGGAGGTAAAGAGATCTTCTCCTAGTAAGGGCAAGCTTGCGACTATTGAGAGTCCACAATCTCTGGCTCAGCGATATCAAGAGGCCGGTGCTTCTGTGGTCAGTGTTCTCACAGAGCGACGCCGTTTCGGTGGTTCGTTAGAGGATCTCATTGCGGTGCGCTCTGCAATCACAATTCCGGTTCTTCGAAAAGAGTTTATGGTTGACGAGTATCAATTCCTTGAGGCAAGAGCTGCCGGGGCAGATGTTGTTCTGCTGATCGTTGCTGCTCTCTCTAGTAGCCAATTGAAGGATTACTACGATCTGGCAACAGAGCTTGGAATGGCCGTCATTGTGGAGACCCATACAGAGGATGAGATAGAAGATGCAATGGCGATCAGCCCTTGCATCATCGGCGTCAATTCACGCAATTTAAAGAGTTTAGAGATTGACACAACTGCATTCTCACGCCTCATCCCAATGATTCCGGATGATGTGATTGCGATTGCAGAATCAGGCATCACTCAACGCAGTGAAGTTGAAGTCGCTGAGCGAGCAGGTGCGCGTGCAATCTTGGTAGGTGAGACCTTGGTTCGCTCTGGGGACCCACGTAGTGCAATCAATCAGCTCCTGGGTCGCGCCAATTAGTGCGGTGGAGGTAGCCTTCCTCCATGTCTTCGACTAACCCATCAGAGATTCTCGGCCACTTTGGCCAATATGGTGGTCGCTTCGTTCCGGAAGCTTTGATCGGAGCACTTGAAGAGCTAGACGCAGCCCATCAGGCAGCGATGAGCGATAGTGAATTTCAGAATGAGTTAGCAGAGCTCCATCGCACCTACACCGGTAGACCTTCAATTCTTACTGAAGCCAAGAGATTTGCCGAGCATGCAGGTGGTGCGCGCATCCTTCTTAAGCGTGAAGATCTCAATCACACCGGAAGTCACAAGATCAATAACGTTCTTGGACAGGCGCTGCTCACAAAGCGGATGGGGAAGAAGCGAATCATCGCAGAGACAGGTGCAGGTCAACATGGAGTCGCATCAGCAACTGCTGCAGCGTTGATGGGTCTTGAATGTGTTGTCTATATGGGCGAAGAAGATACGCGCCGTCAAGCGCTCAATGTTGCTCGAATGAAGATGTTAGGTGCGGAGGTAATTCCCGTGACCTCTGGTTCGCGCACTCTCAAAGATGCAATCAATGAGGCGATGCGCGATTGGGTCACCAATGTTGATACGACACATTACCTCTTGGGCACAGTTGCTGGACCTCATCCATTTCCAACTATGGTGCGTGACTTCCATAAAATAATTGGAGAAGAAGCTCGCGATCAGGTCCTTGCACTCACAGGAAAACTTCCAGATGCAGTTCTTGCCTGCGTCGGTGGTGGATCTAATGCAATCGGAATCTTCCATCGATTTATCTCCGATAGTGGCGTGCGATTAATTGGACTTGAGGCAGGTGGCGATGGCGTTGAGACCGGGCGCCATGCTGCGACGATTACCGGAGGTTCACCCGGAGTACTCCACGGCACTCGCTCATATGTGCTCCAAGATTCCAACGGTCAAACCATCGAATCGCATTCCATCTCTGCAGGGCTCGACTATCCAGGTGTCGGACCAGAGCATGCATATCTTCATGACATCGGTCGCGCTGAATACCGCGCAATCACAGATGATGAAGCGATGGAGGCATTCTCGCTTCTCTGCAAAAGCGAAGGAATTATTCCCGCGATCGAGTCATCTCACGCTCTCGCGGGGGCGATCAAAGTTGGTAGAGAGCTGGGACCCGATGCCATTCTCCTCGTCAATCTCTCTGGTCGCGGAGATAAGGATGTGCACACTGCAGCGCAGTACTTTGGAATTCCATTGGGAGATCAGCAATGAGTACTCCGCTCGATGATCTCTTTGTAAAGGTTCGTGGAGAAAATCGCGCCGCACTGATCGCATATATTCCTGCTGGGTTTCCAACAAAAGATGGATGTCATCAAGTCATACAAGCCTTTATCGATGGCGGAGTTGATGCCATTGAGATCGGATTTCCATATAGCGATCCAGTAATGGATGGTCCAACTATTCAAGCAGCAGCGGTCACATCACTTGCTCAAGGCACAGGGGCAGAAGATGTTCTCGATGCCTTAGAAATTGCCACATCTGCAGGTATTCCATCTGCGGTGATGACATATTGGAATCCGATCGAAAAGTACGGTGTGGAGAAGTTCGCATCTGCAATCAAGAGCCGCGGTGGTTCAGGTGTGATCCATCCCGATATCACCATCGAAGAGTCGCGAGAGTGGCTCGATGCTGCTTCACACCATTCAATTAATCCGATCTACGTTGTTGCTCCGAGCACATCTGATTCTCGACTAGAGAAAGTCGCCTCTCACTGTGGTGGTTTTGTATACGCAGCGAGCATCATGGGAGTTACTGGCGCGAGAGCGGCGGTCTCAGGTGGGGCAGAGGCGCTCGTTGGTCGCCTTCGTAGAGTGACATCCCTTCCAGTTGCGGTAGGCCTGGGTGTTTCTACTCGCGAGCAGGCAAAGGATGTTGCCCGGTATGCAGATGGCGTCATTGTCGGATCTGCATTTGTAAAGGCGATTCTTGAAGCACCCACTCTCGAAGAAGGGCTTAAGGCGGTCAAAGTCTTGGCTCAGGAGCTCAGCCTCGGCGTTCGCGGCCAATAGGCAATATATTTAGCCATCGTTCTACGAGCACGTGTACAGATGAAAGAGGAGTCCATGTCAACATCAAAGCCAGGCAAAGATAACTTCACCCGCTATCTCGTTATCGGAGTTGTTGTTCTTGTTGCAGCGATCATGATCATCCCTACATTCATCTCCAAGAACAAGCCAATCTCTCAGGCGATTCCATCAACAGTCTCCACTGAAGATGGCTATGCGATCACCTTTAATGGTGATCTCAAGGGGCTTCCAGTAGTGCAGATTTATGAGGATTTCCAATGCCCTATCTGTCAGCAATTTGAGGGCCTCAATGGCAAATACATCACCTCTCTCGTGACAGAGAAGAAGGCTGTCGTGAAGTATCACGTCCTCTCCTTTATCGGTCAGGAGTCAGTGCGCGCGGCAAATGCGTCTGCATGTGCAAATGATGAGGGTAAGTTTGTTGATTTCCACAATGCTCTCTATGCAAACCAACCAGCATCAGAAAATTCAGGGGAGTGGACAAATGACCGCCTTATTGCGATTGCAGGCGTTGTTGGAATCAAATCTGACTCATTCAAGAGTTGCGTGAAGGATATGAAGTATGAGGGCTGGGTCGGTAAAGTTGCTGAGGCGGGCTCTAAGGCAGGCGTCAACTCAACTCCAACAGTCTTTGTTAACGGTAAAGAGATTGATCGCAACTCTGAATACTTCAGCGCCGATAAATTCAAAGCGGCTGTAGAGCGCGGTTAATGTGAAGTTCTCAATTCCAACGCCATCCGTATCGGTCGTTGAAATTGGGCCACTCACAATTCACTACTACGCACTCTGCATCATTACAGGCGTTGCTCTCGCAATCTGGTTGAGCAATAAGCTCTTTCTCGAAAGTTTTCCCGATGCAAAAGGCGTTGTGAGCGATGTCGCCATCATCGCAGTTCCCTCTGGTGTCTTAGGCGGACGGCTCTATCATGTCATCACAACACCGGAGAAGTTCTTTGGTGCAGAGGGCCATCCTGAAGATATCCTCAAAATTTGGGAGGGTGGTCTCGGAATCTGGGGTGCGATCACACTGGGTGGAGTGGGAGCATTTCTCGGCTACCTCTACTTAGGCAGGAGCCGCGAACTCCCACAATTTCGATACTTTGCAGATGCCGTAGCGCCAGGAATTGTCTTCGCCCAAGCGATTGGTCGCTGGGGTAATTGGTTTAATGGCGAACTCTTCGGTTCACCAACAACTCTTCCATGGGCTCTGGAAATACCGCGATGGGCCAGACCTTTCGGATATAGCGAATTCGCTACCTTCCATCCCACTTTCTTGTATGAATCTCTCTGGTGTTGTGCAGTGGGAGTCATCCTCCTACAACTACGCAATCGCATTTCAGGTGGAGCGCTCTTCCCGCTCTACGTAGCTCTCTATTGTGCGGGGCGACTTATCTTCGAACTCTTACGCATCGATGAGGCGCATCACATCCTTGGCCTCAGAGTAAATGTGATTGTTGCGCTCCTGGTCGGCGCAACGGCAACTCTGATCTTCCGTAAGTTTTCTCGCAACTCACGGTAGGGTAGAAATATGGGTCTAGAAGAGGTGCAACTCCGCAATAAGGATCATCGCGCGCATCGAGCAGGTTGGCTTCGCGCCGCTGTTCTCGGAGTCAATGATGGATTGGTTTCAACTGCTTCACTCTTGATGGGTGTTGCAGTTGCCAGCTCCTCACTCGATAACGCTCAATCAATTCTCATCTCTACCGGTGCGGCAGGAATTGCGGCGGGTGCGCTCTCGATGGCAGTCGGCGAATACATCTCTGTCAGCTCGCAGACAGATATCGAAGAATCAGATCGACTCCTTGAGATTGAACATCTCCGTATCGACCCTGAGGGTGAGTTGCACGAACTCGTTGAGATCTATAAAGAGCGCGGCCTTGATGAGAACCTCGCTCGACAAGTTGCGATTCAATTGACTGAGAAGGATGCCCTCGGAGCACACCTGCGTGATGAGCTTGGCCACCACCCACATAGCAAGGCTCGTCCACTTCAGGCCTCCATCGCTTCAGCTCTCTCTTTCGCTGTCGGTGGATTCATTCCATTCCTAGCGATCTTCGCTCCATCATTTTCCAAGCAGACTCTCTCCATCCTTATCTTCACCATCATTGGATTAACGATCGCTGGAGCGGTGGGAGCTCGCACCGCTGGCTCCAAGATTCTTATTCCGACCCTTCGAGTCCTTATCGGCGGCTGCCTCGGTATGGCAATTACCGCAGGAATTGGTCAGATCTTCCACGCTACAGTCGCTTAGCAGCTCGGTAATTTCTCTGCGAATAGGCTCATAATGGTGGCGTAGCCGCCTCCGTAGTTGCTACCCTTCGTGACTCAAGAAGGGCCATCGTTGTCCCCGCTTCAGCAAGAGAATGAAGACGGAGAACCAGTATGGCGCTTCAATCCAACTATCCGGCACCACAAGGGCTCTATAACCCTGCCAATGAACACGATGCATGTGGTGTTGCCATGGTCGCAACTCTCAACAAAGTTGCTACACATGAGATCGTTGAGAAAGCTCTCACAGCGCTTCGTAATCTCGAGCACCGAGGAGCATCAGGTGCAGAACCTGATAGCGGTGATGGCGCGGGAATACTTATCCGAGTACCTGATGCCTTCTATCGCGCAGTAGTTAATTTTAATCTTCCCGATGAGGGAAAGTACGCAACTGGAATTGCATTTATTGCCCGTGATAGCGCAGGCAAGGGAAAAGATCTCAAAGGCGAGATTGAAAAGCTAGCACTAGAAGAAGGACTCACAGTTCTCGGATGGCGCGATCTCCCAATTAATTCATCAACACTGGGCAAGACGGCTCTCTCAGTAATGCCAGATTTCCAACAGGTCTTTATCGCCGGCAAAAACGGTGAGAGCGATATCGAACTCGATCGCAAAGTCTTCTGCTTACGCAAGCGTGCAGAGCATTCGCTCGATCTCTACTTCCCATCGCTTTCGTCACAGACAATTGTGTATAAGGGAATGTTGACTACCGGTCAGCTCGAAGAGTTCTTCCCAGATCTTAGTGATGAGCGAGTTGTCTCACCACTTGCGCTCGTTCACTCTCGTTTCTCAACAAATACTTTCCCATCATGGCCTCTTGCACACCCTTATCGATATATCGCACACAATGGTGAGATCAATACCGTTAAAGGCAATCGCAACTGGATGCGCGCCCGCGAATCACTCTTAAAGAGCGAATACTTTGGTAAGGATCTCGAGCGAATTTTCCCAATCGTAGAGATGTCTGGCTCTGACTCTGCATCATTTGATGAGGTTCTCGAACTTCTCTATCTCGGTGGTCGCTCACTTCCTCATGCTGTCTTAATGATGATTCCTGAAGCATGGGAGAACCATGCGACGATGTCGCAGAAGCGTCGTGACTTCTATGCATTCCATGCATCGATGATGGAGCCTTGGGATGGTCCAGCATGCGTGACATTTACCAATGGCCACCAGGTTGGCGCAGTCCTTGATCGCAATGGACTTCGTCCATCGCGTTATTGGGTCACAGAAGATGGTCTCGTAGTACTTGCATCTGAAGTGGGTGTTCTCGATTTCCCTGCAGAGAAGATTGTTCGCAAGGGACGTCTCCAGCCAGGGAAGATGTTCTTAGTCGATATCGAATCTGGTCGCATCATTGAAGATGATGAGATTAAAGATCAACTCGCAGATGCTGCTCCCTATGGTCAGTGGCTGCGTGATGGCATGGTCAAACTCTCAGAGCTTCCAGCACGCGAACACATCATCTATCCACATAAGTCTGTTGTCCGTCGACAGAAGGCATTTGGATATACAGAGGAAGAGCTCAAGATCATCGTTGCTCCCATGGCAAAGTCCGGGGGAGAGGCGCTCGGCTCAATGGGAACCGATACACCTATCGCAGCTCTCTCCAATAAGCCTCGACTTCTCTTCGATTACTTCATTCAGCTCTTTGCGCAGGTGACCAATCCACCACTTGATGCAATTCGTGAAGAGCTTGTAACAAGCCTTGGCGGATCTATTGGACCAGAACACAACTTGCTCGACCCAGGTCCAGATTCTTGCAAGCAGATCTCTCTCGCATTTCCTGTCATCGATAACGATGAGCTTGCAAAGATCATTAATATCAACGTTGATGATGAATACCCAGAGCTCGCAGCACATGTTGTTCGTGGACTCTTCCCAGTAACTGGCGATGGCAACACACTTCGCCAGCGACTTGAAGAGATCAAGCAAGAGGTTTCCCAGGCGATTAAAGATGGCGCACACGTCATCGTTCTCTCCGATCGCGATGGCGATGCAGAGGATTGCCCAATCCCATCATTACTTCTTACAGCTGCAGTACATCACCACTTGATTCGCGAGAAGACTCGTACTCAAGTGGGTCTAATAGTTGAAGCTGGAGATGTTCGCGAAGTTCACCATGTCGCACTTCTCGTTGGATACGGCGCAGCAGCTGTTAACCCATATCTTGTGATGGAATCAGCTGAGGATTTAGTTCGCCAAGGAGTGATCTCAGGAATCTCACCTGAGAAGGCTGTCCGTAACACTATTAAGGCTCTCGGCAAGGGCGTGCTCAAGGTAATGTCAAAGATGGGTATCTCAACCATCTCCTCATATACGGGAGCTCAAGTATTTGAAGCGATCGGTATCGCTCAAGATGTTGTCGATGAGTTCTTTGTCGGCACTACATCACGCCTTGGTGGCGTCGATCTCGATGTCATCGCAGAAGAGACTATTAAGCGCCACTTCTTGGCATATCCACCAGGGGGAGAGATTCCGGGTGCAAAGAAGTTGGCAGTGGGTGGCGAGTATCAGTGGCGCCGTGATGGCGAGCCGCACCTCTTCAATCCAGAGACAGTCTTCGCCTTGCAACACTCCACTCGCAATAAGCGATATGACATTTTTAAGCGCTACACATCAAAGGTCAATGATCAGAGTAAGGCGCTGATGACCCTCCGCGGCCTCTTTGAATTTAAACCTGAAGGTCGCACACCAGTCTCGATCGATGAAGTTGAACCAATCTCTTCAATCGTCAAGAGATTCTCAACGGGTGCGATGTCTTACGGCTCTGTATCTCAAGAGGTGCACGAGACTCTCGCAATTGCGATGAACCGCCTCGGCGCAAAGTCGAATACAGGTGAAGGTGGAGAGGATCCATCTCGCTTTATTCCACTAGAGAACGGCGATTCGAAGCGCTCTGCAATTAAGCAGGTTGCATCCGGTCGATTCGGCGTCACAAGTAATTATCTGGTCAATGCTGATGATATTCAGATCAAGATTGCACAAGGAGCAAAGCCAGGTGAAGGTGGACAGCTTCCCGGCAACAAGGTCTATCCATGGGTTGCTAAGGCTCGTTACTCCACCCCAGGTGTTGGCCTTATCTCTCCACCACCTCACCACGATATCTATTCGATTGAAGATCTCGCGCAGTTGATTCACGATCTTAAGAATGCAAATAAGAATGCACGTGTTCACGTCAAACTTGTTGCAGAGGTTGGCGTCGGAACAGTTGCAGCAGGTGTGTCGAAGGCCCATGCAGATGTTGTTCTTATCTCAGGTCACGATGGCGGTACTGGAGCATCACCTCTCACATCGCTCAAGCATGCGGGAGCTCCATGGGAGCTTGGCCTGGCTGAGACTCAGCAGACTCTGCTCCTCAATGGTCTTCGCGACCGCATCGTTGTGCAGACAGATGGCCAGCTCAAGACAGGACGCGATGTTGTTATTGCAGCGCTCCTCGGCGCTGAAGAGTATGGATTTGCAACAGCTCCACTCGTCGTATCAGGGTGCATCATGATGCGCGTCTGCCATCTCGATACATGTCCTGTTGGAGTGGCAACACAGAATCCAGAGCTCCGTGCCCGCTTCTCAGGTAAGCCTGAATTTGTAGAGACTTTCTTTGAGTACATCGCTGAGGAAGTTCGTGAGATCTTGGCATCTCTCGGTTTCCGAACATTGCAAGAGGCGATTGGACATGTCGAGTATCTCGATACAAAGAAGGCGGTAGATCACTGGAAGGCTGCAGGACTAGATCTCTCACCCCTGCTCGTACGTCCAGAGGTTGATTCATCTCTCTACTGCACAACATCACAAGATCATGGTCTCGCTGCAGCTCTCGATAACACCTTGATCGAAAAGGCAGCACCTGCCCTTACCAAGGGGGAGAAGGTGACAATCGATCTTCCTGTGCGTAACGTCAATCGCACAGTCGGAACGATGCTCGGTGCTGAGATCACTCGAAAGTACGGTGCTGAAGGACTTCCTGCCGGAACAATCGATATCACCCTGCGCGGATCTGCTGGTCAATCACTCGGTGCATTCACACCACGTGGAATGGCTATCACCCTTCTTGGAGATTCCAATGACTATGTAGGAAAGGGAATCTCGGGCGGACGAGTCGTCGTTCGCCCTGATGAAGGTGCGCAATTCAAGTCAGAAGAGAATGTGATTGCTGGAAATGTCATCGGTTACGGTGCAACATCGGGCGAGATCTTCATTCGCGGACTTGTAGGAGAGCGCTTCTGTGTTCGCAACTCAGGAGCCACTGCAGTAGTTGAGGGTGTGGGTGACCATGCTCTCGAATACATGACTGGTGGAACTGTTGTGATCCTCGGACGCACCGGTCGCAATATCGCAGCTGGAATGTCAGGAGGTCGTGCATTTATCCTCGATCTCAATGTAGCACTGGTCAATGGAGATATGGTCGACGTTCTTCAAGTCCCAGCCGATGAGCGCGAACGACTGCATTCAGCTGTCTCTGATTTCCAGAGCGCAACAGGTTCAGAGGTTGCAGCAGCGCTTCTTGCAGATTGGGAGAGTGCACTTACACGCTTCTCTCTCATCATGCCTCGTGACTATGCACGAGTACTTAGCGCAATGAAGCGAGCTACAGATGAAGGCTTACCAGCAGATCACTATGTAATGGAGGTGGCAGCAAATGGCTGATCCAAAAGGCTTTATGACAACTCCTCGTGAGACTCCAAAGCGTCGCCCCGTTGATGTGCGTATCTTGGATTGGAAAGAGGTCTACGAGCCACAGAGCTTTGATCATCTTCAGAAGCAAGCAGGCCGGTGTATGGATTGCGGAATTCCTTTCTGTCACAACGGGTGTCCGCTCGGCAATTTGATTCCTGAGTGGAACGACTTGATGTGGCGTGGATATAAGTCAGAGGCGATCGATCGCCTTCATGCCACAAATAACTTTCCAGAGTTCACTGGACGACTGTGTCCTGCACCATGTGAGACTGCATGTGTCGTTGGCATTAACCGTGATCCTGTCACTATTAAGCAGGTCGAACTCCGTACAGTGGAAGAGGCATTTGGTTTCGGTGCTGTAAAGCCGATGATTCCAGATCGCCTCACAGGTAAGACTGTTGCAGTGATCGGTTCAGGGCCCGCAGGTCTTGCAGCCGCGCAGCAGCTCACACGCGCAGGACATACAGTTGCTGTCTTTGAACGCGCAGAGAAGATCGGAGGTCTACTCCGATATGGCATCCCTGAATTTAAGATGGAGAAGAACATTCTCGATCGTCGCCTTGCTCAGATGGAGCAGGAGGGAACTCGTTTCCGTCCCGGTGTGGCAGCTGGTGTCGATATCACTGGGGCAGCGCTTCGTACTCGTTATGACGCAGTTCTCGTTGCAATCGGCGCAACTCAATGGCGCGATCTCAACGTCAAGGGTCGCGAACTCAAAGGCATCTATCAGGCGATGGAATTCTTGCCTTGGGGTAATAAGCAAGCCCTTGGTGAAATTGAGAATCCTCCCATCAATGTTGCTGGAAAGCATGTCGTTATTCTCGGCGGCGGTGACACTGGTGCAGATTGCCTCGGAACATCAGTTCGTCAGGGTGCAGCTAGCGTGACTCAACTTGAGATCATGCCTCGCCCCACTGAAGATCGACCAGCCGGTCAGCCATGGCCTACTTATCCGATGATCTTCCGTATCTCAAGCGCACATGAAGAGCTCGATAATCGCATCTTCGGTGTCAGCACAGAGGAATTCTTGGGGGATAGCGAAGGCAATCTTCGCGCACTCAAGATTGTTGAGACAAAGTTTGTCAATGGAAAGTTCGAAAGCGTTCCAGGAACAGAGCGCGAACTTCCAGCAGATTTTGCATTCCTTGCAATGGGATTTACAGGTCCTGAAAAGTCTGCACTCCTCGATCAGCTCGAGGTTGAATTAGATGAGCGCGGAAATATCGCGCGTAATGAAAACTTCCAGACAAATCAAGTAGATGTATTTGTTGCAGGCGATGCAGGTCGTGGTCAATCTCTCATTGTCTGGGCGATTGCAGAGGGACGTTCTGCTGCAGCTGCTGTAGATCGATATTTGATGGGAGAATCACAACTTCCAGCGCCGATCGAACCTACTACTCGTCAGTTGCTGGTGTAAGGTACACGCCATGCGCCGCGCGAAAATTGTATGCACGATGGGTCCTGCCGTTGAATCTCCAGAGAAGGTACGCGAGCTCATCGCAGCTGGAATGAACATGGCCCGACTTAACCTCTCTCATGGATCGTATGAAGAGCATCAAGGACGACTTGATCGCGTTCGTGAGGCAGCGAAGGAGGCAGGAAAGGCTGTTGCAATTCTCGTCGACCTTCAAGGTCCAAAGATTCGCCTTGCACGTTTTGAGAATGGCCCACATGAGCTAGCCCGTGGAGATATCTTCACCATCACGACAGATGAAGTTCCAGGTACTAAGGAGCGCGTAGGCACTACCTATAAGGGCCTTCCTGGAGATTGCAAGCCTGGTGACTACATCATGATCGATGATGGCAAAGTCACTGTTCAGGTTGTTGAGGTTAAGGGTAACGATGTCGTTACCAAGTGCGTCTTTCCTGGACCTGTCAGCAATAATAAAGGTATCAACCTTCCGGGTGTTGCGGTCTCAGTACCAGCAATGTCAGAGAAGGATGAAGAGGATCTTCGTTGGGGACTTCGCGCAGGGGCAGATTTCATCGCACTCTCATTTGTCCGCAACGCTGCAGATATTAAAGATGTCCATGCAATTATGGACGAGGTCGGAATTCGCGTTCCAGTGATTGCCAAGATCGAAAAGCCACAAGCTGTCGATAATCTCGAAGAGATCGTCAATGCATTCGATGGCATCATGGTCGCTCGCGGTGACCTCGGTGTTGAGATGCCGATCGAAGATGTTCCTATGGTTCAAAAGCGCTGCGTCGAACTCGCTCGCGATGCTGCAAAGCCAGTCATCGTCGCAACTCAGATGCTCGATTCAATGATCGTTAACTCACGCCCCACTCGCGCAGAGGCGACTGACTGCGCCAATGCAGTACTCGATGGCGCAGATGCCTTGATGCTCTCTGGCGAGACCTCTGTCGGTGACTTTGCTATTGAAGCTGTGCAGACAATGGCACGCATCATTGAGAAGACTGAACAAGAGGGCCTTGATCGCATCCGTCCTTTGACACATGCACCTCGCACCAAGGGTGGAGCTGTTACAAAGGCAGCTGCAGAGGTTGGCGAGGTTCTCGGAGCTAAGTACCTCGTAACATTTACTCAATCTGGTGATTCAGCGCGACGTATCTCACGCCTTCGCTCACGCCTTCCTATCCTTGCGATTACGCCAGAGCAAGGGACCTATAACCGTCTTGCACTCTCATGGGGTATCGAGCCGATCATCTCTCCTATGGTCAAGCACACCGACGATATGGTTCTTCAGGCAGATCGCATCCTTATCGAGAGCAAGCGAGCTGCAGTAGGTGAGCCAGTCATGATTATTGCGGGAGCTCCTCCAGGAATCCCAGGCTCTACCAACGCTATGCGCGTCCACACAGTGGGCGATGCAGTCAATGGCGTCGCACCTGCTTATAAGTAAGCCCTTCATTTCAGGTGGGCGATAAATCCCGATAGGATGGGCTCTGTTGGCCTCGGTACTCCAACGGTAGAGAGGGCAGTCTCAAACACTGCATAGTGTCGGT
>JBFYJI010000023.1:0-13294 GCA_041311505.1 Candidatus Nanopelagicales bacterium
AAAGTTGCGAGAAGAGGAGCATTGAGAGTGAGATTGCAACGGTAGAACCTGAAGCGAGAATTGGCTCCCATACTCCTTTATATGCAGACTTCATCGCATCAAATCGTGATTCGTGATGGTGCAACTCTTCGCGATAGCGCGCGATAAGAAGAAGCGCATAATCGGTCGCTGCACCTACAACGAGAACCGAGAGAATTCCTTGAGATTGTCCATCGACATCGATGATGTTGTTCTTGGCCAAAAGGTAGATCACTCCACCTGCTGTGGTGAGAGCGAACATCGCTGACATCAATGGGATGATCCACAAGATTGGTGATCGGTAAACAATAATCAAGATAAGAGCAACGACACCGAGAGTTGTGAGGAGAAGGCTCGAATCGAGAGATCCAAAAGCACCAAATAGATCTCCCAAAATTCCGCCAGGACCTGTGACATATGGAGTCATCTTGATTTCGTCTGCAAGAGGCTTCACATAATCGCGAATTGCTTCAACAACTGCAGGTAGGACCGGCTTATCATTTTCTAGAACCTTTGAGATTGACTCGCCATCGAGTGGGATGTTGACGAGAATCGCCTTCGAATCCTGTGATGGGAATGCTGTTACCTGCGCTCCAGCGAGAAGGTAATCACCGATCTTTGCATCGGTACCATCGAGTGTGAGACCTGAAATTTCTGCAAGATGGGCGTTGACCTTAGCAATCGCATCAGGAGAGACATCGCCTTCAAAGAGAACAAGAGTAGGAAAATTGAAGGCATCTCCCTCTGAAAACTGAGAGATTGCATCAGATGCGAGGGCTGCCTCGGAGCCCTTTGGAAGGAAGTTGGAGTTGTTGTTCTCCTGGACAGAAGAGAGCTTTCCGAAGAGAGGGCCAAAGACTCCAGTGATCATAAACCAGCCAATAACGACCAAAACGGCAAGGGCAACGGGCTTCTTATTCTTGATTAGCATGGGCGTGAGTCTACCTTTAGGCTACTCCTGTGCCACTTATAGACTCCGCTCCCCTCGCTCTCAAGCGAAGCGGTCTGGTCGACTATGAAGAGGCCTTAGCTATTCAGCGAAATATCCATACCGAAGTGGCAGCAGGCTCTCGTCCAAACACTTTGATTCTTCTCGAGCACCCCGAGATATACACCGCTGGTAAACGCACTCTTGACGAAGAAAAGCCTCATAACGGCGCTCGAGTGATCGATGTCGATCGTGGAGGCAAGATCACCTGGCATGGTCCAGGACAACTCGTTGGCTACCCCATTGTCAGACTCAAGAATCCTCACGAGCTCGTGGGCTTTGTCCGTGAGATTGAAGCAGGCCTGATTGCTGTCTGTGCAGAGTTTGGAATCAAAGGCGAGCGAATTCACGGTCGCTCAGGTGTCTGGATTGTCGACAGCAATGGTGAGAGCAAAATCGCGGCTATCGGGATCAGAGTTGCATCTGGCACTTCGATGCATGGATTTGCCCTGAATGTTAATCCAGATCTCTCTGCCTTCGATGCCATCATTCCATGCGGAATCTCCGATGCAGCCGTCACATCGCTGGCGCGAGAGCTCAAGCGTGACATTACTATTGAAGAGGTAATACCCGTTGTGGAGAGACATCTCTACGAAGTTCTAACAAAGGTAAGTGCATGACAATCGCACCTGATGGCCGTAAGTTGCTCCGTATCGAAGCTCGCAATGCTGAGACTCCAATCGAGCGCAAGCCAGAGTGGATTAAGACTCGCGCCAATATGGGTCCTGAATACACTCGTCTGCGCACTCTCGTTAAGACAGAGTCACTCCACACCGTATGCCAAGAGGCTGCCTGCCCTAACATCTTTGAGTGCTGGGAAGATAAAGAGGCGACATTCCTTATCGGTGGTGAGCGTTGTACTCGTCGCTGTGACTTCTGCAATATCGATACTGGGCGACCAGAACCTGTAGATCGTGACGAACCTCGTCGTGTTGCTGAGTCTGTTCAATCAATGGGACTTAAGTACGCAACTATTACCGGTGTTACTCGCGACGATCTCGAAGATGAAGGCGCTTGGTTATATGCCGAGACAATTCGCAAAGTGCATGAGCTCAATCCAGGCACTGGAGTCGAAATGCTTGCCCCCGATTTCAGCGCAAAGCCAGAGCTTCTCAATCAAGTCTTTGAGACACGTCCAGAGGTATTTGCTCATAACCTCGAGACTGTTCCTCGCATCTTTAAGCGCATCCGCCCGGCATTTACCTATGAGCGTTCGCTCAATGTCATCACTCAGGCACGTGAATATGGCTTGATCACAAAGTCCAACTTGATCCTTGGCCTCGGTGAAGAGTTATCTGAAGTTGTACAAGCCCTTCACGATCTCCATGATGCAGGGTGCGATCTCATCACAATTACTCAATACCTCCGCCCCACAAATAAACACCATCCGGTAGAGCGTTGGGTAAAGCCTGACGAATTTGTTGATCTTGCAAAACGTGCGGAAGATATTGGATTTAGCGGAGTGATGAGTGGACCACTTGTTCGCTCCTCATATCGAGCAGGTCGACTCTATAAGCAAGCACAAGAGAAGCGCGCGCTCAATGGCTGATCTCGTCTATCCCCCAGTTGTCGTTGCCCTCAAGAGCGCATGGCGTGCAATGGGATTGAAATTTGATTTTAAAGGTCAAGAATACCTCCCTGATCACAACCATGGTGGAGCAGTTCTCGCGATGAATCACATTAGCTATCTCGACTTTGCACTCGTTGGGACTGCCGCTCTCCCGATGAAGCGTTATGTGCGCTTTATGGCAAAGAAAGAGATCTTTAATAATAAATTTGCAGGACCGCTCATGCGCGGAATGCATCACATCAGTGTCGATCGCTCCAACGGCTCTGCCTCACTTGTTGCAGCTCTGCGCGCCTTGCGTGATGGTGAGATCATCGGGATCTTTCCTGAAGGCACCATCTCAGTCTCATTTGAAATCAAGGAGCTCAAAAGTGGAGCGGTGCGTCTTGCCCAAGGAGCAGGTGTGCCGGTCATTCCTACGATTATCTGGGGATCTCAGCGACTCTGGACCAAGAAGGTAAAGCGCAATCTCTTCCAACGCGGAGTGCCTATCTCTGTCACGTTTGGAGAGCCTATCTACTTCGACAAAGATAGCGATGTCGAAGAGGGTGAGGCGATTCTTCGCGCTGCGATGGTCACAATGCTCCATGAGGTGCAGGAAAAGTATCCAGATTCACATGAAGGACAGCGCTGGGCGCCTGTCCGCCTTGGTGGGACTGCTCCTGCTCCCCTAAACTAACCGCCATGGCTAAGAAGAATGAAGAAGTAAAGGCTCCACGATTTAAAGAAATCCGTGATGCGTATGCAGTCACCAAGAGTGTGAAGCCTTGGATCGGCGCCCTCCTCATCGCAATCTTCCTCGGCGTATTCGCTGTTGGAGAGACTCTCGGAGTAATCGGAGGCCACCCTTACTACGCGGCCTTCATCTCTATCCCTTCAGGCATCGTTGTTGCTCTCATCGTCTTCACTCGTATTGCTGGCGCAGCTGCCTATGCATCAATCGAAGGGCAGATTGGCGCCGGCGCATCTGTATTGATGGCAATCCGCAAGGGTTGGACTACAACTCCTGCAGTAGCTGTTAATCGCAACCAAGATATGGTCCACCGCAGCGTTGGTCGCGCAGGGATTGTTCTTACAGGTGAAGGCGGATCAGCCGTTCGCCAGATGATCGCCGATGAGCGTAAGAAGTCAGAGCGCTATGCGCCAGGTGCTCCCATTACAGAAATTATTGTCGGAGATGGTGAAGGTCAGGTTCCACTTAAGAAGTTGCAGAAGCATGTGAACAAGCTTCCAAAGAAGTTATCTGCTCATCAGATGCGCGAACTGCGTATGCGTCTTAAGGCTGTTGGCGGAATGTCGCTTCCAATTCCCAAGGGTCCAATGCCTAAGGGCGTTCGAATCAAGTAACTGTCAACGCTTATTAGTTCGACCGGCAATAAATGAGACGAACTGCTGCGTGGTCGTCGAATAGGTACTTGAGGTGGGATCAAATATCGCAGAGATTGCGATATTTCCCCGCTGAGAAGGCTTCCATACACAAGTGACAGTAAAGCTATTACCTGCGCTGCTATTTCTAGAAATGCAACCAGGGATACGAACCTTCCCCTGCTTGAGGGTGACCTTCCCTGCTAGCCCAGCTGTCACAACTGTTATTGTCTCTGTTGTTCGATAGATAAATGGTGTGCTTGAAGTTATCGTCAGTTGGACGACTCCGCCGATTGTGAAAGTCATACTGACGCTCGGGGCTGCTTGGTAGGAACCGTTTCCAATCTGATCCGCTTGAATTATGCAACTTCCTTGAGTTGCGAAGGTGACTGTAGTCAGCGAGACAGTACATATTGATGGAGTCGAAGAAGAGAAAGTCACTGCCAAAGAAGATGTAGATGTGGCAACGAGTGATGCTGACGAATAGTTATCAATGTTCTGATCAGCGAGTTGAGTAAAGGTAATTGTCTGCCCGGGCAGCCAGCGAATAATTACAACGCCAGAACCACCTTGGCCACCGTTTGGTGATGCATTTCCACCGCCCCCACCACCGCCACCGCCTAGACCGGGTGTTGCAGTTGTTGGCGTTGGATTTCCTGAGGTTCCAGCTGCGCCACCACATGTTGCAGAGCCAACAGTTCCGTTGGTGCCACCTCCACCACCACCGCCGTAACACACTGAAGTTCCAGTGATGGAGTTATTTGTTCCTGTTCCTCCGGCACCACCTGTTGTTACACCAGCAGAGCCCGCCCCTCCAGAACCGCCACCGCCACCGCCATGACTGTTATTTCCTGCACCACCTTGATAAGAAGATCCACCAACGCCAGCAGTTACAGTCGTGACTCCATATCCACCTCCACCGCCAGTCCAACCATTGTAATCCCAACCTGTAGCTGTGCCAGAAGATTTAGTTCTACCGATAGCGCCGCTACCACCGAGAGCGGTAATCGACCCAAAACTGCTTGATGTTCCTGTGACTCCACCTGTGTTGTTGAGAGTGTTATTGGTTGAGTACGTTCCGTTTCCGGAGCCACCACCTTGTCCTGCTGTTAACGATGTAACCGCTCCAGGTGAAACTATTGTCGAGGAATCAATTACACGCCCACCTCCACCTCCACCACCGATGTCACTTCCACCGCCACCGCCACCGCCAACTACTAAGACTTGAATCGCTTGCACACCCGATGGGACAGTCCATGTTGATGAGATTGTTGAGGTCGAGGCAGCGGCTTTAAATGTAAGAATGCAGTAATTGCCTGACGTGGATGCAGTGAAGTAGGAAGTCTCCCCTACTGTTGATTGGCAGTTGCCAGTACCAACTGTCCCAGCAGCAGAATGTGCGGGTGCTATCACCAAGAGTGACCCCGCAATCAAGATTGCTGTAGTGAGAAAATGGAGAAACTTCTTCATCGGTGAACCAAGACCGTATTAGACAATCTCTCATTAACCCCTCGGCCGTTTTCATCGAAGGTAATTGCAGTAATAATCGCAATCATCAAGAGCGTGCGTATCAATACCTGTGCTGGCGTTGGTGCGCCTCCATCGCTAAATCGCACAACTTTCAACCCTACGATTCTGTGGCCAAAGGATGACCCACCCAGCGTTACGAGCATGAGATATTCGATGGCAAGCACCAGAATCGCGGTGCCTCCGACTCGGTGGCTACGGTCTAGGAAGCCCCCAGGGCCTGCGAAGAATCCAAGGGTGATGGCATAGGCGGCGATCCAGTCGATGGAGATGCCCAAGAGGCGTCGCCCCTGACTTACGCGTGGATACATGGCTCAATCCTACCGAGGGCGAGTTATTCGGTCGATTTGTTACATAGGCGTAACACGCCAATTCACCACCGTAACCAATGAGGTTCTAGGCTCTCCCACATAGAAAGGCTCAAAGTCGAGCTCTTTCGCATAGGACTTATTGGGAGTCTAGATATGTTTAAGAATGCAAGCGAAATTTTCGCCTATATTAAGAAGGAAGATGTAAAGCTCATTGATGTTCGCTTTACAGATCTTCCAGGAATTCAGCACCACTTCAACGTTCCAGTTGAATCATTTGATGAGGCAGTCTTCACAGATGGTTTGATGTTCGACGGTTCATCTATCCGTGGATTCCAGTCAATCCATGAGTCAGATATGAAGTTGCTGCCTGTTCCACAGTCAGCATTTATCGACCCATTCCGCGTCGAGAAGACCCTCGTCATCATCTTCTCTGTACACAACCCAAGTGACAACACTCCTTACTCACGTGACCCACGTGGCGTAGTCGAGAAAGCTGTTAACTACCTCAAGTCAACAGGTATCGCAGATCAGGCATTCTTTGCACCTGAGGCTGAGTTCTATGTGTTTGATGCAATCCGATTTGCTACAGGAATCAACGAGTCATTCCACCACATCGATTCTTACGAAGGTGCATGGAATACAGGAATCGTTACAGATCCAGATGGCACACCAAACCGCGGTTACCGTACTCGCGTTAAGGGTGGCTACTTCCCTGTTTCACCAACAGATCAGTTCGCAGATCTCCGTGATGAGATGGTGATGGAGCTCGGTCGCGCAGGTCTTCAAGTTGAGCGTTCACACCATGAGGTCGGAACAGCTGGCCAGATGGAGATCAACTACAAGTTCACCGACATCCTTACAGCGGGCGATGAGTTGATGAAGTTTAAGTACATCATCAAGAACGTTGCATGGGAGGGCGGCAAGACAGCTACCTTTATGCCAAAGCCACTCTTCGGAGATAACGGTTCAGGTATGCACGTTCACCAATCACTCTGGAAGGATGGCAAGCCACTCTTCTTCGAAGCTGGCACATATGGCGATCTCTCAGATACGGCACGTTGGTATATCGGTGGTCTCTTAAAGCATGCCCCATCACTTCTAGCATTCACCAACCCAACTGTTAACTCATACCGTCGCTTGGTTCCAGGATATGAAGCACCAGTAAACCTTGTTTACTCAGCTCGTAACCGTTCAGCATGTATCCGTATCCCAATTACAGGATCATCACCAAAAGCAAAGCGCGTTGAGTTCCGTTGCCCAGATCCATCATCAAATCCATACCTCGCATTTGCAGCGATGCTCATGGCTGGTATCGATGGAATCATCAACAAGATCGAACCACCTGCTCCAGTTGATAAGGATCTCTACGAGCTCGAGGGCGAAGAGGCAGCAGCTATCCCTCAGGTTCCAGGATCACTCGATGCAGTACTCAACTCACTTGAGAAGGACCACGAGTTCCTTACAAAGGGTGGAGTCTTCACAGAAGACCTCATATCTACATGGATCGAGTGGAAGCGTAAGAACGAAGTTGATTACGTTCGCCTACGTCCACACCCAGCAGAGTTTGAGCTCTACTACGACATCTAAGAAGTCAGAATCTAAAGGCCCCGTCAGAAACTCTGGCGGGGTCTTTAGTTTTTCATGAGAGAAAGTGAATATGATTTCTGTATGAGCGAAGAACGCGAGAAGTTAAGTTACGAAGAGTTCGGTATTGCAGTTCGCGATCTTGCACAAACTATTAAAGACTCTGATTTCGAACCCGACATCGTGCTCTCGATCGCTCGAGGAGGCTTGTTAATCGGCGGAGCTCTCGGCTATGCATTAGGAGTTAAGAACACCTTCACTATGTCGGTTGAGTTTTATACAGGTGTCAACGAACGCCTTGCGCTTCCCGTTGTCTTGCCTCCAGTCCCCAACAAGGTTGATCTCACAGGGCTCAAAGTTCTCGTCGCAGATGATGTTGCCGATACGGGTGCCACTCTTAAATTGGTACGCGAATTCTGTGGAGATTACGTCAAAGAAGTACGGAGCGCTGTTCTCTACGAGAAGTCTCATAGCGTTGAGAAACCTGATTACGCTTGGCGCCACACGGATAAGTGGATTGAGTTCCCTTGGTCAGTCCAGTCTCCCGTTGAAAAGACTCGATAAACTACCCTTAGAATTAACTCATGAGAAGGAAAGTGCCCAAAGCGGTCAGCACAATCTTCATCATACTTTTTCTCTTTAGTTACACCACGGCTTGGGCGGCCGCACCTATTACATCAGGATTACTTGTCTCTGTGGATGCAACCTCTTCTTCGGTATCAGGAACGACGTGGAGTGCGGCAGATTCAACCTCGTACGCCGGAACTTTGCAATCCTCATCCATGTATACATCTCCTAATAACTATGTGACTTTAGGAGATTCAACTAATCAATACATTAATTTTGGAAACATTGGATCTACTGCCGGAAGTATCTCGGGGGAAACTTGGATCTATATAAACACGATGCATGTCAGCGGTTGGAATATCGTCGCTTCGAAATGGTTCAACGGCACCACAGAGGATTGGCATTTTGGGTATTACCTCGGTGCGTTACGTATCTGTTATCGGGCGGTTTGCCCCACAGCTGCGTTATCACCAAATTCAACTGCGGCAGGCGCTTGGCATCATGTGGCATTTACTATTAAACAACCAGTGAGTGGACTGTGTAGCTCCACTGAAACCGGCGGAGTCGTGACTCTGTATATGGACAGCGTGCAGGTTGCTCAAGATACAGGAGCCGGTGCATGTCATCCCACGTCATCTACCGAACATTTTGTTATTGGAGACAAGAGAGCAATCTCTGACGTTGGTCTCGACGGTAGGGTTTCTAAATTTAGGTTTTACACAAGAGAACTCAGCTCTTCTGAAATTACACAAATCTACAACGCAGAAAAGTCCATTTTTGGCATAGTCTCTGCTCCAACTAACTCTTCGATACCAACGTTTTCCGGCATCTCCAAGGTGGGGAGTTCCCAAACTGGAACCAATGGCTCTTGGAACAATTCCCCCACTAGTTACACTTACAAGTGGTATCGGAGCGCAACAGTCAATGGAACTTATACGGCAATCTCAGGTGCCACGAATTCGACCTACACAACGGTTTCAGCCGATTACAATCAATATTTGAAATTTGAAGTTACGGCTACGAATGCTGGTGGCTCTGCAGTTGCATTGTCGACGGCAACGCTTATCAATGCAGGAGATCCTGTTTTGGCTATTTCAGGAGTGCCCTTGACGGCAACTTATAGAACTGTCACTAATTTGACGATGTCCCCAGGATTTGCTGGCAGAGTTCAGTTTCTATCCAATGGAAAGCGAATTGGTAACTGCGTCAATGTTGAGACAAATGTGGCCAATTCATTCACCGCAACTTGTGCGTGGCTCCCGACCGCAATTGGATTTGCACGTGTTCAGGCCCTATTTACCCCTTCGGGTTCAGGGGTAAATAGCGGGGCATCTGCCTACTACACGATCTATGTTAAGAAACGTTCTACTCTGCGATGACATATGCAAGCAGTTTTATTAGTGCTTTAGAGCCACAATTGCGAGCCATTGGTGATCGCAAGAGAGCTATTGGCGCATATCTTTATATGAAAGAGAATTTTCCCTTTATCGGTGTTGCTACGCCGGAACGCCGAGCCTTAGTCAAGAAGATTGCCAAGGAGATGAAGGTTCCGACATCCAATGAACTTGGAGCAACAGCTCGCAAGCTATGGAAGTTCGAAGAGCGAGAGTTTCATATTGCGGCGCTGGATCTCATTGGGCTCCACTGGAGAGTCGCAGATAAGGATTTTCTCGCAGACCATGTCGAATACCTGATCACTCACAACTCTTGGTGGGACTCAGTTGATGGACTTGGGTCGGTTGCCGTCTCTCCCCTTACGGATAAATATGGTTGTGAAAAGCTGATTGAGAAGTGGAATAAGTCGCCAAATATGTGGCTCAATCGCGCCGCTATCCAACATCAACGTGGCCGTAAATTTGAAGCAGATAACCAATTAATTCTGCGCTACTGCCATGAGCATTCAGATTCAAAGGAATTCTTCATTGTTAAAGCTATCGGTTGGGCACTGCGAGATATGGCGGCTATTTCACCACGCGATGTAAGAACCTTCTTGAAGGATCATCCTGACTTGGGTCGTGTGGCAGTACGCGAGGCAGAGCGAGGCTTAGGCCGCTTGTAGAGCTGGCGTGCTGCCCCATCGCTTTGTAACGAGTTTATGCATTACGGTTCCGTTGATAGCAAAAACCACTGCAAGAATCCACCATCCTGAGATTCCCATGCCAATTACAAGTGCAGTAACGAGAGATGGGCCAAGAGTTCCGCTCAGACCCCAGGAAAGCCCCCATACGCCTTGATACTGACCTTGGTGGTTTTCATCTGCCAAACCAAAGCCAATGGACCACGATCCGGCAGAGCCGATCAGCTCGCCAACAATATGCGCACCCATTCCAAGTGCCAAGAGCGCTGAGGCGACCACTGCATCTACTCCATGAGCATATGCATAAAGAAGACATGCAAGGGAGATGAAGTAAGAGGCGCTGCGATATGCCTTTGCGCCTCCGTAGAGTGTGGCAGATGACTTACTGGCAGCAACTTGCAGGAGCATGACTGCGATGGTGTTCATCATCATAATTACAGAGACCCACCACCGTGGTGCATTTGTTTCACGAACTACCCAGAGTGGAATTCCAATTGATTGGAGAACGAAGTGGAGAGACATAAAAGCATTAGAAAGAGTTGCACCAAGAAAGACTTTATCCTTCATTGCGGCGAAGGAGAATGGCTCTCCGCGTTCCACCGTCGGTTCGACGAAAGGCAATTTGAGATAGAGAAGGCCAGCAATCACGAATGTCACAGCGTCGCCTAAGAGCAGAGCCTTATAGCCTGCCTCTGTATTCATCGCTAGACCAATTCCGGCAAAGAGAGTTCCGACAGAGATTCCAAAGTTGGTGACGGCACGTTGATAGGCGCGAAGGCGAACGCGAGATTCTTCTCCCCCGAGCTTTGCAATAGTTGCCATGCGAGTTGTTTGAGCAACAACACCAAGCATGCCCATAACGATATGGATAATTAGGAATGGTGTGTAGCTATGAACAAAGAAAAGTCCTGCCATCACAACGCCTTCAATGGCAACAGCAAATGCGCTGATATTGCGTGGGCCAAAGCGATCGGCGATGTGGCCTGCTGGAACGCTTAGTGACATACCTAGACCGCCAGCTATGGAGATCGCTAGAGCTACCTGCGCTGGAGAGAGTCCCACAATCGTGGTGAAGTAGATGACATCGACCGACATGAAGAGGCCATTACCAAAGGTGTTGACAAAGGTCGAAAGGGCAAGGATTCGAAGATGAGGCTCCTTCGGAACCGCCTTGTTGAATATCTGGGCGATTTTTCTGAGCATTGGGCGATTCTAGCCTCTTACTTCTAAGGGTTCTTTCAGGTTTCCTGATGGAGCGCCACAGGTAAATCCGCCATTCTTCAGCACATACGAAGCAACATCTCGAAAGGAAGTACAAGCAATGTCAATCCTCTTCATCCTTCTTGGGGCCCTTGCCTTGACTCTCTACTTCATCGCTCACCTGGGTCTCGACCTTCCTCCTGCCGATCATCTCTCGCATGTTGCCGATAGCAATAAAAGGAGTCGATCTTCTCGCGAGGATCTTCCACTCGCTGCATAGAACACGCTAGAGATCAGCCCATCTTCCACACGAAGGTGGGCGCTACTCTTCTCCGGTGCTCAATCACCTGCTCACATTCTTCATCTTCTTCCTCATTGGAATTGAGATTCGAGAAGGTTCAACGCACCTCAAGTCAGCTCTCCTGCCGACTACTGCCGCACTTGGAGGGATGGTCTTTCCTGCAATCATATTTCTCGCTCTCTCCCCTGAGAGAGCGGCTTGGGCTGTGGTCATGCCGACAGATGTCGCACTTGCTCTTGGTGCACTTGCCTTACTAGGAAGGCGCGTTAATCCCGCCGTCAAACTCTTTCTGATGACACTTGCTGTGGCAGATGACTTCTTCTCACTCCTTGTAATGGCCATCTTTTATCGCAACGACCTCGACCTCTCTAGCGCTTTCTACACTCTAGGGGCAGCTGCGATTGGTGTTGCTATTCCGTTTCGCGCTTTTCTCATCAGAGCTTTGGCACCTATATCTACCTTTCTTGTGGTGCCGTTATATATCTGGATCAACCTCTTCTCGCAGTTGGACTTCTCAGTGATGGGAAGTTCTACCTCTCTTGCAATCACAGCGGCACGCGTGGTCGGTAAAGTTGCTGGCATCACTCTCTTTACGTGGATAGTGATTCGATTCTCCGCACTTACTTTGCCGACTTCTCTTTCCATGAGAGAGATATCAGGTATTGGTCTTCTCTCTGGAATGGGTATGACGGTCTCTATTGTGATTGCTGAGATCGCAATCGAGAGTGCGAGTCTATTGGCAGAAGTGCGATCTGGCTTACTGCTCGCCGCCCTAGTTTCAGGAACTTTGGGATACCTCTGGCTTAGATTCGCTCCTGCTGTGCGATAGCACGACGTGCCAGCAACCAGTAGCCAACAAAGCCAATAATTAGAGCGAAGAGCACTCCTAAGTTGGCTCCTGCCCATTGACCTTCCTTGCCACCAATAAGAGGTAAGAAGTAACCCTGCCACCCAAGCCAGGATGCAAATGGATTGGTGACAAACCCCCAGCCAACAACAGCACCTATAGCCATCACAATGAGTGAGGAACTATTCCAACTTCCATAGATCCCTGTCGGCGTGTAGAGATCGCTCTCAGAATAGTTGCGCTTTCGCATCAGGACATCAGCAACGAAGATTGCAGACCAGGTAGCGATCGGAACTCCGAGAGTGATGAGGAATCCTTGGAAGGGATAGAAGAAATCATCTGCAATCCATACTAAATAGATGGTTCCTGCAACCATGATGAGAGAGTCGATACTAGCTGCGATGTAGCGCTTAACCGGTAGTCCGATAGAGATCAGCGTGAGTCCTGAGGAGTAGAGATCGAGAATTGCGCCGCCCACAAGTCCTAAGATTGCGATGAGAGCAAATGGAATCAAGAACCATGTAGGCAAGAGAGTTGTTAGTGCGCCAATCGGATCGCTGGCAATAGCGCTGAAGAGATCTTCGCTACTTCCTGCAAGAGCCGCTCCGTAGATCACGAGAATGATTGGAACGATAGATGCTCCAAGAACAGTCCATCCCACTACTGCCTTGCTTGATGTGTGGCGAGGAAGATAGCGAGAGTAATCCGCTGCCGAGTTAACCCAACCAAGACCAATTCCAGTTGCACCGAAGATGAGAGCGCCGATAAATCCTGCGGTGGTTCCTGATGGGATCTCCTGTACCGCTCTCCAATCAATATCCTTGAGAGTAAGAGCGATGTAGATGAGAGTTGCAAGAACAGTGATGAGGGTGAGCCACTTCTGCACCTTCATGATGATTGCATGGCCGAGAACTCCACCGTAGACCGTTACTGAAATTGCAA
>JBFYJI010000024.1:0-13054 GCA_041311505.1 Candidatus Nanopelagicales bacterium
TCAGATGTGAAGTCATTCCAGCGCGTAGATGTTGTGACGCACCATGGCAAGTAGTGCACCGCACGGAGTACTCGTTGTTGATTTTGGCGCCCAGTATGCACAGCTGATTGCACGTCGCGTTCGTGAAGCTCGTGTCTTTTCAGAGATTGTTCCTTCAACAATTACCGCTGCAGAAGTACAAGCGAAAAACCCTGAGGCAATCATCCTCTCTGGTGGACCCTCATCTGTCTATGCAGATCACGCACCTAAAGTAGATCCTGAAATCTTTGCACTCGGTATTCCTACATTCGGAATCTGTTATGGATTTCAAACGATGGCTGCAGCGCTTGCTGGAGTTGTTGCTCAGACCGGTAAGTCAGAGTTTGGTCGCACACCACTTGAGGTAAAGCCGGGGTCGAAGATATTTGCAGGACTTCCAGCAACGCAATCTGTCTGGATGTCACATGGTGATGCAGTCTCTGAGGTTCCTTGCGGTTTCTCAATCTCAGCTTCAACTGCCGATACACCGATTGCAGCATTTGAAGATGCATCAGGAAAGATTGCAGGAGTTCAGTTCCATCCCGAGGTTCTTCACTCAGAGCATGGCCAAGCAATTCTCAATAATTGGCTGATCAATATCGCCGGATGTAAGCCAACATGGACCACCTCCAATATTGCAGAAGTTGAGATTGCAAAGGCGAAGGAAGCAATCGGAGATAAGCGCGTCATTTGTGGTCTTTCAGGTGGCGTTGACTCTGCCGTGGCTGCAGCTCTGATTCAGCGCGCAGTAGGAGATCAACTCACATGTGTCTTTGTCGATCATGGATTGCTACGTAGCGGTGAGTCTGAGCAGGTGCAGCGTGACTTCGTTGCATCTACTGGCGTCAAGCTCGTTGTAGTAGATGCCGTTGAACAATTCCTCAACGCTCTTGCAGGTGTTACAGACCCTGAAGAGAAGCGAAAGATCATTGGTCGCGAATTTATCCGAAGCTTTGAGAAAGCCGCACGAGATATTGCAGCTGGGGGAGATGTCGAGTACTTAGTACAGGGCACTCTCTATCCAGATGTTGTTGAGTCAGGTGGCGGCACTGGTACAGCCAATATCAAGTCACACCACAACGTCGGTGGACTTCCTGATGACCTCCAATTTAAGTTGGTAGAGCCGCTGCGCACGCTCTTTAAAGATGAGGTGCGTCAGGTTGGTCTTGAGCTCGGATTGCCTGAAGCAATTGTCTGGCGCCAACCATTCCCAGGCCCTGGACTTGGTATCCGTATCATCGGTGAAGTAACGCAGGAGCGACTCGATATCTTGCGAGCCGCCGATCTCATTGCTCGTGAAGAGCTCAGCGCGGCAGCCCTTGATCGCGATATCTGGCAATGCCCAGTCGTACTCCTTGCCGATGTTCGCAGTGTGGGAGTGCAGGGAGATGGACGCACATATGGGCATCCCATCGTTCTTCGCCCCGTCTCATCAGAAGATGCGATGACTGCAGATTGGTCGCGCATTCCTTACGAGGTTCTCGAGAAGATTTCTACACGTATCACCAACGAAGTTCGCGAGGTCAACCGTGTTGTCCTCGACGTCACTAGTAAGCCACCAGCAACCATTGAGTGGGAATAGGAAGAAAAAATGAAGAAGGTATCTGCAGTTATCGCTGCCCTCGTAATAACCGCAACAACTCTTGCACCCGCTGTTGCTGCCGATCGGCCAACATCGGTTCCTGGATGCAAGACAACAACGGCGACGCGACATATGCCTTTGACTATTAAGCAACCAACAACGCCAGCAAAGAAACTTCCCAAGACTCTGACTTTCACAACAAATTGCGGCAATATTGTTATAGCACTTAATCCAAAGGCGCCACAGACAATTACAAATATCAGTGCTCTTGCAAATGCAAAGTATTTTGATGCCTCACTCTGCCATCGACTCACCACTCAAGGACTCTTCGTCCTTCAATGTGGAGATCCCACTCTTACCGGAAGTGGCTCTCCAACAGGATGGAAGGGTTACGCAGATGAGAACCTTCCAAAGGCAGGTGCTAAGAATTACCCAGCAGGCACTGTTGCAATGGCTAACTCTGGTCCAGGCACCAATGGCTCACAGTTCTTCTTGGTCTATGCAGATACGCAGCTCGGACCGAACTACACAATCTGGGGCAAGATCACTAAGGGTCTGGATATCCTCAAGAAGATTGGAAATGTTGGAGCTTTCACAGTCGAGAACAATCAGTCATATATCGTTCCTGACGGGTACCCAATTCAGGCAGTCGAGCTAGTAAAAGCAACTGCAAAGTAATTCGCAATAAGCGATTTAGTTTGTATTGACGATCTTAAAAGATTCAGCGATACGACCCTCTGGTAGCTCGCCGACTCCTGCATTGCGCTGACCCCATTCGCGGAGCATCTGCTCGAGATTGTCCATATGGCCGGTCTGTGATGCATGCTCTTTAAGAGCTGCAATTTTGAAGTGGAAAGTATCGGTGATATCGACGAAGTGATCTGGGTGCGAATGTCCCTGCATCCAGACCTCCTTCACCTTCCAAGGTTGAAGTCCTTCTTTTTCAAGAAGGTCGGTAAATGCATATGGGTTACGTGCATCTGGATAGACAGCCTGAATCGTTGCCTCACCTGCCGCTAAGTGATCTGGGTGGCTTGCGCCGATGCGGTCCCAGTTGCGCTCAGGTGATTGGCATAAGATGCGATCTGGTTGAACTCGTCGAATCTGTCGGACGATATCTTTGCGAAGAGCGATCGTTGGTTCGAGATGTCCATCTACATAGTTAAGGAAGGTGACATCTGAGATTCCGAGAGCTGCACATGCTGCGCGTTGTTCGCGCTGACGGACAGCAGGCATCTCCTCCTTTGTATAGGAAGACTCTTCGCCACCTTGATCGCCATTGGTGCAGAGGACGTAGCTGACCTCGATGCCCTTCTGAACCCATTGAGCGATGGTGCCTGATGCGCCGAAGTCAGAATCATCTGGGTGAGCATTGACGACAAGGACGCGCTTGATCTCGCTATCTGCAATCGGTTCCATGGGGGCAAGCCTAATAGACTCCGCGCCATGTCCGGAAACGATCAATTGCTCGAGGGTCTCAACCCTCAGCAACAAGAGGCTGTCGCTCATGCTGGCTCGCCACTCTTGGTCGTCGCTGGCGCTGGATCTGGAAAGACTCGAGTACTTACACGACGTATCGCATATTTGATGGCTCGTCGCGGCGTCAAGCCCTATGAGATTCTCGCAATCACCTTTACCAATAAAGCTGCAGGTGAGATGAAAGAGCGAGTCACAGAACTCGTTGGACCCATTGCAAAATCGATGTGGGTCTCAACTTTTCACTCTGCTTGTGTTCGCTTACTCCGCCAAGAAGTTGAACGCCTTGGCTATAGCTCATCCTTTTCAATCTATGACTCTGCTGATTCACAGAAGTTGATTCAGAAAGTCTGCGAGTCTCTTAATTTAGATTCAAAGCGATATCCACCTCGTCAATTTCAAAACATCATCTCCAATGCCAAGAACGAACTTCAGAGCCCTTACGAATTTCTGAGCCAGGCAAAGAACCAATTCGACACTATCGCCGCCGATGTCTATACGATGTATGAGAAGCGCCTCAAGCAGGCAAATGCGATGGACTTTGATGACCTGATTATGAAGACCGTGCAAGTGCTTCAGCAGTATCCAGAAGCTAAGGCGCGCTTTAGATCTCGATTCCGACATATCTTGGTCGATGAGTATCAAGATACCAACCATGCTCAGTATCAGTTGGTAAAAGAGCTCACTGGCGATGCAACCGATGGCTACCCCATTGCTGAGCTCTGTGTAGTAGGAGACGCAGATCAATCTATCTACGGTTTCCGCGGAGCAACTATCCGCAACATCTTGCAATTTGAGGTCGATTATCCAGATGCGAAGACTGTTCTTCTCGAGCAGAATTATCGATCCACTCAAAATATTCTCTCTGCAGCCAATGCTGTTATTTCACAGAATGAGTCTCGTAAAGAGAAGAATCTCTGGTCGGATGCTGGCTCTGGCGCACCACTAGTCGGATATGTCGCTGAATCAGAGTATGACGAAGCTGATTTTGTGAAGAATGAGATTCGCAAACTTCAAGATAAAGATCAATCACAGCCTGGTGATACTGCAGTCTTCTATCGCACCAATGCGCAATCTCGTATCTTTGAAGAAGTCTTTATGCGCGCTGCAATTCCTTACAAGGTAGTTGGCGGTCTTCGATTCTATGAGCGTAAAGAGGTAAAGGATTTGCTCGCATATCTGCGAGTTCTCGTAAATCCGACTGATGAAGTATCGCTCCGTCGCATCATTAACTTTCCCAAGCGCGGTATTGGCGATCGTGCAATCGAAGAGGTAGATCTCTTCGCTCAGAACCAAGGTATCTCATTCTGGGATGCGCTACTTCGAGTCCGTGAAGCCAGTGGCGTACCTAATAAAGCAGCCCAATCAATCTCAGACTTCACCAATATGATCTCTGCGCTTTCCGTATTGGTTGAAGTCAACACAAAACCCTCGACAATTATCGAAGCAGCCCTTGAACAATCCGGCCTCTTGCGAGAGCTCTCTGCAAGTACCGATCCGCAGGATGAGGTCCGGGTCGAGAACCTCCAAGAATTAGTCTCTGCCTCGATTGAATATGAAGATCGAGATTTTGAAGAGCTCGGAGAAGATGAGGTTATCTCACTCGGTGGCTTCCTTGAGAAGGTTTCACTTGTTGCAGATGCTGACGATATTCCAGATGGTGAAGATCATGGGGGAGTTGTCACCATGATGACGCTCCACACAGCAAAGGGACTTGAGTTCCCAACAGTATTTCTTACAGGTATGGAGGATGGAGTCTTCCCTCATGCACGCACCTTTGATGATCCAAAAGAGATTGAAGAAGAGCGACGTCTTGCATACGTTGGATTAACTCGCGCAGAGAAGCGCCTCTATATTTCACGTGCTGAATATCGATTAACCTTTGGAACGCCTAAATACAATCCCGCATCACGTTTCCTCGATGAGATTCCATCGACGTTAATTGAGTGGATCAATGATGGAAAACCTTCATACACATCTGCGAGTGCGATTCGAAAGACGAGAGTTGCATCTACTCCACCACCTCGAGCTACCGGCAAGGTTTCATCTGCGATGGTCCTTGAAGTTGGCCAGCGTGTGTCTCATGACACATTCGGACTCGGCACCGTTGTGGCCGTCGCGGGAGTGGGCGATAAGTCAGAGGCGACCATCAACTTTGGCGCCTACGGAGATAAGCGCCTCCTGCTCCGTTATGCCCCCGTCACCCCACTCTAAATTGCGGGGATAGTATTAGCCCTGTCTTTTAACTTATAAGGAGCCTTGAGTGGATCTCTACGAATATCAAGCACGCGATCTCTTTGAGAAGCACACAGTCCCAGTTCTTAAGGGCGCAGTCGCAACAACACCAGAGCAGGCTCGCGATGCAGCGGCAGGGATGGGTGGAAAAGTTGTCGTTAAGGCGCAGGTGAAGGTGGGTGGTCGTGGAAAGGCTGGAGGCGTCAAGCTTGCAGTAGATCCAGCAGATACATTTGAAAAAGCTTCAGCAATCCTTGGCATGGATATCAAGGGACACACTGTTCATAAGGTGATGATTGCTCAGGCAGCTCCCATCGTTGATGAGTATTACATCTCTATTCTTCTCGATCGCTCTAACCGAACATTCCTCGTCATGGCATCTGTTGCCGGCGGAATGGATATCGAAGAAGTTGCACGCACAACTCCTGAGAAGTTGGCAAAGGTTCCAGTAAGTGCAGTCGATGGAATCAACCTCGACCTTGCAAAGAAGATTATTGCTCAGGCACAGTTCCCTGCAGATGTTGCAGATCAAGTTGCAGATGTATTGGTCAAGCTCTGGGAGACATTCCAATCTGAGGATGCAACTCTCGTTGAGGTTAACCCACTCGTTAAAACTGAAGATGGTCGCATCATCGCTCTCGATGGAAAAGTCTCACTCGATGAGAACGCAGAGTTCCGTCAGCCAGATCATGCAGCGCTCGTTGATACAGCAACAGCGAATGCTCTTGAAGAGGCGGCAAAGGCGAAGGGTCTTAACTACGTCAAGCTCGATAACGGCCAGGTCGGAATCATCGGTAACGGTGCAGGACTTGTGATGTCGACTCTCGATGTTGTTGCCTACGCTGGTGAGAAGTTTGGCGGCATGCGGCCAGCAAACTTCCTCGATATCGGAGGTGGAGCTTCTGCTCAGGTGATGGCAGATGGCCTCTCCATCATCCTCGGCGATCCAGATGTAAAGAGCGTATTCGTTAACGTATTCGGTGGAATTACTGCATGTGATGCAGTGGCAAACGGAATCGTTCAGGCGCTTGAGCTCCTCGGCGATAAGGCTACAAAGCCAATCGTTGTTCGCCTCGATGGCAACAATGTCCTTGAAGGACGTGCAATTCTTAATAACGCCAACCACCCATTGGTGGAGCAGGCAGAGACTATGGATGGAGCAGCATCACGCGCTGCAGAATTGGCGGCGAAGTAATGTCTATCTTTATTAACTCATCCAGCAAGGTCATCGTTCAGGGCATGACAGGCTCTGAAGGCACCAAGCACACACGTCGTATGCTCGCATCAGGTACCAATGTTGTAGGTGGAGTAACACCAGGCAAGGGCGGCCAAGTAGTCGATATCGACGGTAAGTCACTTCCAGTCTTCAACACAGTCGCAGAGGCGATGAGTGCAACAGGGGCAAATGTCTCAGTTGTCTTTGTTCCACCTAAGTTTGCAAAGGCAGCAGTTATCGATGCAATCGATGCAGCGATGCCACTCGTAGTTGTGATCACTGAAGGAATTCCAGTGCATGACTCAGCCTTCTTCTATACATACTCATTGAAGAGCGGCAAGACTCAGATTGTTGGACCAAACTGCCCAGGACTTATCAGCCCAGAGCAATCAAATGTCGGAATCATTCCTGCTGACATTACAAAAAAGGGACCAATTGGTCTCGTCTCTAAGTCAGGAACACTTACCTATCAGATGATGTACGAGCTCCGAGATATCGGATTCTCATCAGCTGTCGGTATCGGTGGAGACCCAGTTATTGGTACAACTCATATCGATTGCCTCCGTGCATTCCAAGATGATCCAGAGACGGAAGCAATTGTCATGATCGGCGAAATCGGTGGAGATGCTGAAGAGCGTGCCGCTGCATTTATCGCCGAGTATGTAAAGAAGCCAGTCGTTGGTTACGTCGCAGGATTTACAGCACCTGAAGGAAAGACAATGGGACATGCTGGTGCAATCGTCTCTGGCTCTTCAGGAACAGCGCAGGCAAAGAAAGATGCTCTCGAAGCAGCAGGTGTAAAGGTGGGACAGACTCCTAGCGAGACAGCGCGCTTAATGCGCGAGATTCTCGGTCGTTAATTTAACGATGCAACGCGTCCTTTCGGTCTCGTTGTCTCACGCAATACGTGGAGCAGCGCTTGTGCTGCTCCCGTTTGCTTTTATAGCCCTTGTTGCGTGGGCGACGGCCGGAAGTGCTACTGGAACAACGACTGATCCCATCCGTGGAGCAGTCTGGATCTGGGTCGGTGCCCACCATGTTCCATTTAGCTTGGCGCTTCCTCCAACCGGGCTTGCAGGTTATTTCTCCTATCTTCCATGGGGCGCAATTGCACTTCCCTTTATCGCTATTCGCTCAACATTTAGCCGCGCGCTCGATCGCCTTCAAGGAGATTTCCACGATATCAATGGTGTCCGCACCGCTTACTCAATCTTCTACACAATCATTCTGACAGCACTGGCATTCTTGAGTTCTTCACCCGCAGTTCACCCTCAGTGGTATCTCGCACCCATCTTTGGATTCTTTATCTCAATCATCGCAACGTTAACATGTGGTGAGAAGCTCAAGGTTTCAGCTGCTGCATCAATTGCAACTCGCATCGCAGCAGTAATCGTTGGAGCATTTCTTGTTCTTGTCGGTGTAATGATCTTCTTCCACTTTGATGATGTGCGAGACCTCTTCGTAGTTCTTCAAGCAGGAATCTTCGGGGGAGTATTACTGCTCCTCCTTAACATCCTCTATCTCCCAAATGCTGCAATGGCTGCAGCTTCTTACATTGCAGGCTCTGGATTTGCTGTTGGAAGCGGGTCTCTTGTCTCTCCGTGGTGGCGCCATGCAGATCAGCTACCTGCATTTCCGTTACTAGGAATCATTCCTACACAGCGACACCCATTGATGATTGCATCTGCACTCTTCTTCGTAGCCCTCGGTGCACTCCTGGTGTATTGGACGATCGATTCAGGAGTTCTGTTACTCGTGCAAAGTGGAGTATTTCTGGCAGCGATGTTGTTGATTCTCGCCTATCTCTCTGGCGGATCATTGATGACCGATGAGATGGGTGCATTTGGTTTATCCGTCTGGAAATTTGGTCTCGTTGCAATACTTGAGATTGCACTCGGGGCAGTGACTACGACATTTTTCCTAGCAAGGAGTAAGCGATGAGCCGCAAACCAATTCGCAGAGCCTTGCTCAGTGTCTATGAGAAGGATCGCCTTCTCGATCTTGCTCACGTTCTCTCTGAAGCAGGGGTTGAAATTCTCTCCACCGGATCGACAGCTAAAACTCTCATTGAGGCGGGCATTGCCGTTACAGAGGTCAGCAGCTACACAAGTTTTCCAGAGATTATGGGTGGTCGCGTAAAGACCCTTCACCCTCGCATTCACTCAGGGATCTTGGCCGATCAATCGAATCCAGATCACCTTGCAGCGATTGAAGATCTTGATATCGAGCCATTTGATCTTGTAGTTGTCAGCCTCTATCCATTCTTCAAGACCATCATGTCTGGTGCCACCTTTGAAGATTGCATTGAGCAGATCGATATTGGTGGCCCTTCGATGCTTCGAGGAGCTGCAAAAAATCATAATTCTGTAGCAGTGATCTGCAGCGAATCTCAATATGACTCTGCAATCGCTTCTATCAAAGCTGGTGGCTTTACTGCAGAAGAGCGCAAAGAGTTGGCTCTGCAGGCATTTCGCACCACTGCCGAGTATGACCTCATGATTGCCAGCTGGCTCGGTACAACAATCTCACGTGATATTCCAGATTGGCTTGGACTTATTTGGAAGCGCGAAAGTTCACTTCGCTACGGTGAGAACCCACATCAGAAGGCATCGATCTATCGAGGCGGTCCTGCAGGAATCGTCTCAGCAGTACAGTCACATGGCAAAGAGATGTCATTTAACAATTACACTGATGCCGATGCGGCATGGCGCGCAGCGCTCGATCATGATCTGCCATGTGTGGCAATCATTAAGCATGCAAACCCATGCGGCATTGCAACAGGTAGCGATATCGCAGATGCATATAAGAAGGCGCATCTATGTGATCCGGTCTCAGCTTTCGGTGGAGTCGTAGCTGCAAATCGCACCGTTACTGCCGAGATGGCAAAAGAGCTCTCGCAGATTTTTACCGAAGTAGTGATTGCTCCAGATTATGAGCCGGAAGCACTTGAAATCTTGTCGAAGAAGCCATCGATTCGAATTCTTACAAATCCGATCACGACTATTTCTCCGATTGAGTTCCGTCCAGTATCAGGTGGAGTACTTGTGCAAGAGACAGATCTCATCAGCGCCGAGGGCGATTCACCCTCACAATGGAAACAGGTCACAGGTGCGCCAGTCTCTGACGCGACGTTTTCAGATCTTCACTTTGCATGGCGGGCTGTGCGTGCTGTGCGCAGCAATGCAATCTTGATTGCTAGTGAAGGTGCAGCTATCGGTATTGGTATGGGGCAGGTCAACCGCGTTGACTCTGCTCGCCTTGCCGTCGATCGTGCAGGAGATCGCGTCAAAGGTGCGGTGGCAGCTTCTGATGCATTCTTCCCATTTGCAGATGGCCTTGAGATTCTCACCAATGCCGGGGTAGTGGCAATTGTCCAGCCAGGTGGTTCGGTCCGCGATGAAGAGGTCATTGCAGCCGCAGAGAAGGCCGGAATAGCTATGTTCTTTACTGGCACACGTCACTTCTCACACGCATAAGTAACTTCTCGATAAGGTTCTCGCATGAGCGCGCAGATCCTTGATGGCAGATCACTTGCCTCCACAATTAAAGGCGCACTCGCATCTCGTACTCAATCTCTCATCGCCCAAGGCGCCACACCTGGCCTTGGAACAATTCTTGTAGGAGATGATCCTGGTTCACATTCTTATGTTGCCGGCAAGCACCGTGATTGCGCTGAGGTAGGTATCAACTCCATTCGCATCGATCTTCCTGCCTCTGCTACACAATCTGATGTTCTTTCCGCAGTGAAAGAACTGAATGCATCTCCTGAGTGCACCGGATATATCGTTCAGCTTCCTTTGCCGCAGGGAATCGATACTCAAGTAATTCTTGAAGCGATTGATCCTGTAAAAGATGCAGATGGTCTTCATCCACTCAACTTAGGTCGGCTTGTTGCAGGGTATGAGGCGCCCCTGCCTTGCACGCCTCGTGGCATAGTCGCACTTCTCAACCATTACAAAGTTCCACTCAATGGTGCAGAGGTTGTTGTTATAGGTCGCGGCCTCACAGTGGGACGTCCTCTTGGATTACTTCTCTCTCGCAAGAGCGAGAATGCGACTGTCACTTTGACTCATACGGGAACAAAGGATCTAGCAGCGCACACACGTCGCGCAGATATTGTTGTTGCAGCGATTGGTCAGGCACATTTCCTTACAGCAGATATGATCAAGCCAGGCGCTGCAGTTCTCGATGTTGGCATCTCTCGCACTAGTGCAGGTCTTGTAGGAGATGTGCATCCTTCTGTTTCAGAGGTTGCATCATGGATTGCACCGATGCCTGGGGGAGTCGGACCAATGACTCGCGCGATGTTGCTCTCGAATGTGGTGGATGCATGCGAACGATAACTGCGATCCAGCTTCGAGCAGCTGCTGCAGCGATTATCGCCGGCATCCTCATCGGAGCATTCGGCGCCGTTCGTACAGGCTCTCTCTTTATCGCTGCCGGTACTGGCGTTGTTGCCCTCGCCCAATGGGGTCGAGTCCAAGGGCGGCGCAGAATTATTGAGTGCTACTTCCCGCTCGCCCTCGCAGGAACCCTCTTCGCCCTGGCGCTCGCACTTCCTAAAGGGTTGTAGAGTTATCTCGACGTCAAGATACCTTGGCGAGGACTCTAGATAGGACCCATCATGGCAAAGAAGGTCACCGTAGTCGGTGCAGGTTTCTATGGATCAACAACAGCTCTCCGTCTAGCTGAGTACAACATCTTCGATGAAGTTGTGTTGACCGATATCGTCGAGGGAAAGCCAGAAGGTCTTGCACTCGATATGAACCAGTCGCGTTCAATTGAAGGATTTGAAACAAAGATTACTGGCGCTACAACAACAGCAGATGGCGCAGGATACGAGAAGACAGCAAACTCAGATGTAGTTGTCATCACTGCAGGACTTCCACGTAAGCCAGGTATGAGCCGCATGGATCTCATCGGCGTTAATGCAGGAATAGTCCGTGGAGTTGCCGAGAACATTGCAAAGCACTCACCGAATGCAGTCATCATCGTGGTCTCTAATCCACTCGATGAGATGACAGCTCTTGCACAGATCGCAACTAACTTTCCAAAGAACCGCGTCATGGGTCAGGCGGGAATGCTCGATACTGCACGCTTCACCAACTTTGTTGCAGAGAAGCTCGGTGTTCCAGTTGCATCAGTCAAGACACTGACACTCGGCTCACATGGCGACACAATGGTTCCAGTTCCAAGTCGTTGCACAGTTAATGGTGCACCACTTTCAGAGAAGCTCTCCGAGGCAGAGATTGCAGAGCTCGTTGATCGCACACGTAATGGTGGCGCAGAGGTCGTAGCACTTCTCAAGACAGGTTCTGCCTACTACGCACCATCTGCAGCAGCAGCGCGTATGGCAAAGGCCGTCATCGAAGATTCAGGTGAGGTAATGCCTGTCTGTGCATGGGTTGATGGCGAATACGGAATCTCTGGCGTCTATCTCGGTGTTGAGGCTGAGATCGGTAAGGGTGGAGTTCGTAAGGTTGTTGAAGGAGCGCTCACTGATTCAGAGGTTGCATCTCTTAAGGAAGCAGCAGAGGCAGTTCGCTCAAAGCAAGCAGATGTGAAGGACCTATAAGGAGAGACCATGAGCAAAATCAAAGTAGAAGGAACAGTTGTAGAGCTCGACGGCGACGAGATGACCCGCATTATGTGGCAGTTCATCAAGGATAAGTTGATCTTGCCTTACCTCGACGTCAATCTTGAGTACTACGACCTCGGTATGGAGCATCGCGACGCAACAGATGATCAGGTCACTATCGATGCTGCTAAGGCTATTCAGAAGCATGGTGTTGGCATTAAGTGCGCGACAATCACTCCAGATGAGGCGCGAGTAGAAGAGTTCGGTCTTAAGAAGATGTGGAAGTCTCCAAATGGAACAATCCGCAACATCCTCGGTGGCGTTATCTTCCGCGAGCCAATCATCATCTCAAACGTTCCACGTTTGGTCCCTCACTGGACTAAGCCAATCGTTATCGGCCGCCACGCATTTGGAGATCAGTACAAAGCGACAGATTTCAAGGTGCCAGGTAAGGGCAAGCTCACTATCTCATTCGTTCCAGAAGATGGATCTGCACCAGTGCAGCATGAGGTCTATGACTTCGAGTCATCAGGTGTAGCTCTTGCGATGTATAACGTTGATAAGTCAATCTACGACTTCGCTCGCGCTTCAATGAATTACGGACTTCTTCGTAAGTACCCTGTCTACCTCTCAACGAAGAACACAATCCTCAAGGCATATGACGGACGCTTTAAGGATATCTTCCAAGAGGTGTATGAGAACGAGTTCAAGGCTCAATTCGATGCTGCAGGAATTTGGTATGAGCACCGCCTCATCGATGACATGGTTGCTATGTCACTTCGCATGGAAGGTGGATACGTCTGGGCATGTAAGAACTATGACGGCGATGTTCAATCAGACACCGTCGCACAGGGTTACGGCTCACTCGGTCTCATGACTTCCGTACTCATGACGCCAGATGGAAAGATCTGCGAGTCAGAGGCTGCTCACGGAACAGTGACACGTCACT
>JBFYJI010000073.1:0-3240 GCA_041311505.1 Candidatus Nanopelagicales bacterium
AGAGAGCTAATACAAGGACTTATATGAGCAACGAAAAGAAGAAGATTAACAATCCTCTGAAGAAGATGGCTGGAAATAAGACAGCTAAGCAGGGTGGACAACCTTCTAAGAATGAGCCAAAGACTCGTTCTCAAAAGATATTCCGCGGACCACTCTTCTGGATCATCGTTGCGATCTTTGCCGTCTCCATCTTTGGGCAGATTACAAGTGCAGCAAACCGATACACGGTCATTAAGACTTCACAGGCACTCGATGCGATCGCGCAATCAGAGGTCGAGTCTGCACTTCTGATCGATAAGAACCAAAAGATTCAATTGATTTTGAAGCCCGGAGGCGCAATCAAAGGCGCAACCAAAGTAGAGGCTTCTTATGTCATCCGCCAAGAGCCAACAATTGTTGATGCACTGACCGCAAACCCACCAACAAAGGGTTGGAATGTAGATGTTCCGACCCAATCGATCTTTATGTCTCTGCTCTTCTCATTCGGTCCAATTCTCATTATTGGATTCTTGCTCTTCTTGATGATGAGCAGTGCACAGGGTGGAAACCGCGTATTTAGCTTTGGAAAGTCACGTGCAAAGCTACAAAATCCAGATGTTCCTCAAAATACCTTTGCAGATATTGCAGGTGCAGATGAGGCGATTGCAGAGCTCGAAGAGATCAAGGACTATCTCTCTGATCCAAGCAAGTACCAACTTCTCGGTGCAAAGATTCCAAAGGGCGTATTGCTCTTTGGCCCTCCAGGAACCGGTAAGACTCTTCTTGCTCGAGCTGTTGCAGGAGAGGCGAAGGTGCCTTTCTATTCAATCTCAGGTTCTGATTTTGTTGAGATGTTTGTAGGTGTAGGTGCTGCACGTGTACGTGATCTCTTCGCGCAGGCAAAGGCAAACTCACCTGCAATTATCTTCGTTGATGAAATTGATGCAGTAGGTCGCCAACGCGGCACAGGAATGGGTGGAGGTCACGATGAGCGTGAGCAGACACTCAACCAACTCCTCGTTGAGATGGATGGCTTTGAAGCCAATGGACAAGTCATTTTGATTGCTGCAACCAACCGTCCAGATGTTCTCGATCCTGCGCTCCTTCGACCAGGACGCTTTGACCGTCAGATTCCTGTTGATCGCCCTGATCTCAAAGGTCGCGGAGAGATTCTCAAGGTGCATGCAAAGAACAAGCCAATCTCAGATGAGGTTGATCTCGTTGCCTATGCGCGACGCACACCAGGCTTTACAGGTGCAGATCTCGCAAATGTTCTTAACGAGGCAGCGCTCCTCTCTGCGCGTGAAGGTAAGAAGGTTATTAATAACGCAGAGCTCGATGAAGCAATCGATCGCGTAATGGGTGGACCACAGCGTAAGACTCGCTTGATGTCAGAGGAAGAGCGTCGTGTAACTGCCTATCACGAGGCCGGTCACGCTCTTGTTGCTCGCGCACTTCCACATACAGATCCTGTTCATAAGGTAACGATCATGCCGCGCGGTCGCGCTCTCGGTTACACCATGGTTCTTCCAGATGAAGATAAGTACTCAACAACTCGCAACCAGCTTCTCGACCAGTTGGCATATTCACTCGGTGGTCGTGCAGCAGAAGAGTTGATCTTCCATGATCCATCGACAGGTGCATCAAATGACATTGAGAAGGCAACTTCACTTGCTCGTGCGATGGTGACTCAGTACGGCATGACCGAGACAATCGGTGCGATCAAGCTTGGTGGGGACTCCACAGCGCCATTCTTGGGTCGCGAATATGGCCACCAGCGCGATTATTCAGAGTCGGTCGCAGCGACTATCGATGCTGAGATTCGTAAGATGATCGAAAATGCTCATCAGGAAGCGTTCGATATCCTCGTGGCAAATCGCGAAGCGCTCGATGCAATGGTTGTCGTACTTCTTGAGAAAGAGACAATCAATAAAGAAGAGATCGCAGAAATCTTTAAGGATGTTGTGATGTGGCCAGAGCGTCCGAAGTGGACCGGCTCTCTCACACGTATTCCATCTGATATTCCACCTGTTGCTCTAACTGAGAAAGTCACACCAGTAATAGAGGAAGAGACAAAGGCAAAGCGCACTCGACGTGTAAAGAAAGTGAGCGACGAGTGAGCGATATCAGCTCTATCTCACTCAATCCTGAGGATGGTCGCGCAAGTGGACCATATGATCAGGAACGTGCGGAGAAAGCTGTGCGTGAACTCCTTCTCGCTCTTGGTGAGAATCCAGATCGCGAAGGTCTTCAAGAGACACCTGCACGAGTTGCTCGTGCATTTAAGGAGAACTTTGCAGGGTTGTGGCAAGAACCCGAGGATGTCTTAACAACTACATTCGATATCGGCCATGAAGAGCTTGTGATTATTCGCGATATTGAGGTCTTCTCACACTGCGAACACCATCTCACTCCATTCCATGGCGTGGCACATGTTGGATATATCCCACGTGGAAAAATTACTGGCCTATCTAAAGTCGCACGCCTTGTAGACCTCTATGCGCGCCGCCCGCAAGTGCAGGAGCGCTTAACAACTCAGATCGCAGATGCGATGATGAAGATTCTCGATCCTATGGGGGTCATCGTCGTTATTGATTGTGAGCACCTCTGCATGTCGATGCGCGGTGTTCGAAAGTCACAAGCTCGTACAACGACCTCTGCAGTGCGAGGTGTACTTCGCGATCCAGCTACACGTGCTGAGGCAATCTCACTCATTACAAAGGCATAATCTGATGTTGGTCATGGGAATCCTTAATGTCACACCAGATTCCTTCGCCGATGGTGGAAAGCACTTCACCCTCGAACATGCCGTAGCTCGCGGACTTGAGATGATTGAAGAAGGCGTAGATATCATCGATATTGGCGGTGAATCCACGCGCCCAGGTGCAGATCGAGTCCCTATTGGTGAAGAACAAGCCCGCGTTCTCCCTGTTATTCGTGCGCTTGCTGGGAAAGGCGCTGAAATTAGCATTGACACGATGCGAGCAAGTACTGCTCGTCTTGCCGTTGAAGCCGGTGCAACAATCGTTAACGATGTCAGTGGTGGCGCTGCTGACCCAAAGATGTTTGAGACCGTTGCAGAACTCGGGTGCAGATACACCTTGATGCATTGGCGTGGTCATTCAAAGGAGATGAACTCCCTCGCTCAATATGGGGATGTCGTTGCAGATGTCATTGCAGAGGTAACTATCCAACTCGACAAAGCACTCGCTGCCGGCATCAAGCGCGAGAATATTGTTCTCGATCCAGGTCTCGGATTTG
>JBFYJI010000074.1:0-3234 GCA_041311505.1 Candidatus Nanopelagicales bacterium
CGACCATTTCTTGAGTACACATCAAAGACATGGTTGATTGACTCTGAAGGAAATCACATCCGCCCAGGTGCATCAGAGATGGGATATTGGCGAGTAAAGCCAAATAAAGTCATTGAACTTATCTTGGCGCATAGCACTGGCATTTCAGAAGGCTGGCTTGGAAAGGTAAGCGACGATCGTCCATCAATTCAATTAGCGCTCGATCACGCATATATCGCACCGACTGCAAAGTCAGTTGAGAATGGCGCTCGCCTCTATGGTCTCGTCGAGGGACAGCTCTTTACATCGTATGACATGGCTGCGATGGGTAAAGAGTTGCAGGCACATATCTGGTCTTCACTCGAGCGACAGAACGAGAATTAATATGACAATGAAAGATGCGGTGTTAGCTGAGTATGTGCGCAGTGGTGTTGTTGAATCCCAACACCGCGGATTTCTCATCGCTCTCAATGCAGATGGTTCAGTCAATCTCGAGCTCGGTGATAGCTCTCATCTCATCTTCCCTCGCTCCACTGTAAAGTCTTTTCAAGCAGCTGCGATGGTGCGGCACGGTCTCGAACTCGAACCTCGACTTCTTGCACTCGGTGCATCGAGCCACTCAGGATCGCCTGAGCACATCTCTGCTGTGCGTGAAATTCTTGCAATCGCAGGTCTTACTGATGGCGCTCTGCAATGCATGCTCGATCGCCCACTCGGTGTTGCTGAAAACCGTGCATATGGAGATCAACCACCTACACGTATTGCGATGAATTGCAGCGGCAAGCATGCTGCAATGCTTTTAACCTGCATTAAGAATGGTTGGTCGATTGAAAACTATCTCGATCCAAGCCATCCATTGCAGGTTGCCTGCCGTGAAGAGCTCGAGTTGCTCTCGGGCGAGAAGATCACACTGACAAGTACAGATGGTTGTGGCGCTCCACTCTTTCTCATCTCTGTTGCAGGACTTGCTCGCGCAGTGCGTGCAATTACGATCTCTGACAACCCAATCCATCGCAACGTCATCGAGGCATCTCGTGCATTTCCTGAGATGGTTGCAGGCGAAGGTCGTTTAACAACAACGATGATCCGCGAAGTACCTGGTCTCTATATGAAAGATGGCGTTGAGGCAGTTGAAGTTGCATCGATGCCTGATGGCCGCACCTTAGTCTTTAAAGTCACCGATGGATCAATTCGCCCATTCCGCGCACTTGTTCATGCTGGTCTCAAGCGTCTCGGCGTTGAGAGCCCGTATGAAATTGAGCCTGTATTAGGTGGCGGTAAGGTCATCGGCGAGATTCGAGCGACTTTCTAAAAGAGGCTAAAAAGCCCTTTCTTGCGTACCCTTAACGCATGAATCGCCGCGTCGCCACATTGATGGTGCACACATCACCGCTTGATCAAGCGGGTACTGGCGATGCCGGCGGAATGAATATCTATGTCTGCGAATCAGCTCAGCAGATGGCAGCTCAAGGAATCAAGGTAGATATCTTCACTCGTCGCACCAACTCTGATCTCCCAGATATTGTCGATCTCGGCAACGGTGTTCGCGTTATCCATCTCAACGTTGGATCTCTCGACGGTTTCAAAAAGGAAGATCTTCCAGCGCTCATCCCAGATCTCTCTGCAGCATTTAAGAAGGCGCTCACTTCTGGCGATCAATACGATGTTATTCATTCGCATTATTGGATTTCCGGAAAAGTTGCGATGCCAGTTGCACGCGAACTCGATATTCCACTCGTGCACACTATGCACACGATGGCTCGCGTAAAGAATCTCAACCTTGCAGAGGGCGAGAGCCCAGAGCCGATGATTCGTGTGCAAGGTGAATCTCAGATTGTTGAAGCGGCAGATGCTCTGATTGCCAACACTGATGCTGAGGCTGCAAGCCTCGTATCGCTCTATAGCGCCTGCCCTGACAAAGTCTCTGTCGTAAGCCCAGGCGTTAATCTCACGATGTTTAAGGCGCAAGGCAATAAGGGCGATGCACGTACATCAATCGGCGTTCCTGTCGATGCACAAGTCGTGACCTTTGTCGGACGCATCCAGCCACATAAAGGCCCTGAAGTATTAATCCGTGCAATTGCTGAGATGGTCACGCACTCTCCACTTCTTCGATCTAAGTTGGTAACGCTCATTGTTGGTGGAGCTTCTGGTGGTAATGGTGCAGAGGTTGAGCGTTTGAAAGAGCTTGTGGGCTGGCTCAACATCTCAGATGTTGTGCGATTTGCTCCTCCGGTCGAACGCTCACATCTTGCCGATTACTACCGCGCATCGGATCTTGTATGCGTTCCCAGCTATTCAGAGAGCTTTGGACTTGTTGCCCTTGAAGCACAGGCATGCGGAACGCCAGTCGTAGCTAGCGCTGTTGGTGGTCTTCGTACCGCTGTTGCAGATGGAATCTCTGGTGTTCTCGTTGATGGCCACGATCCCCGTGCATGGTCATCTGTTCTTGCTCGTTTGCTCCAAGAGCCACAACGCCGAGTTTTGTTATCAATGGGAGCTCTGGAGCACGCATCGCACTTTGGTTGGGATGCAACATCACGCGGCACCCTTGATATCTATGATCGCGTACTTACTTCACGCGCTGAGGCTGAGAAAAATATCGGCTAAATGTCACACCTCACAACGATTGAAAGCTTTCTCTCGAGCCAAGGGCTTGAGTATGAAGTAGATGGCAGGAGCGTTGTAGTCACTCTTCGCGGAGAAAAGAAGTTACAAACACATTGTGCGCTGACTATCGGCGATCACTCTCTGATTATCAATGCATTTGTGATTCGTAAACCCGATGAGAATGAAGCCGCTGTACATCACTGGTGTATGTCGAAGAACGCAGCGATGTATGGCTTGGCATTTGCAATTAACTCATTGGGAGATATCTACTTAGTGGGACGTCTACCTCTTGACGCTCTCAATGAGCAAGAACTCGATCGCATTCTCGGAGCAGTCCTCGAATACTCTGACTCATCATTTAATCCATTGCTCGAATTGGGCTTTGCAAATGCAATTCGCCGCGAATGGGCTTGGAGGCTCACTCGCGGCGAATCACTTGCGAATTTAAAGGCTTTTGAACACCTTATTTAACTGGCTTTATGGCATTCCAATGAATTGGAAGAAGTAATAGAAGATTGCACCACATAGCGCAGCAGCAGGAAGTGTAAAGATCCATGCAGCCAAGATGTTGCTTACTACTCCCCAACGAACCCACTTAGGACCACGTGTTGCACCTGCACCGATAATCGATGAGGTGATGGTGTG
>JBFYJI010000075.1:0-3232 GCA_041311505.1 Candidatus Nanopelagicales bacterium
TTGCAAATAGCAAGAGAATTGCAAAGTGCATCGCCGTTTCGACTATTGGATCATCCCCAAGCTTCTCGGCAACGTGTGTGTGGAAACCCACTACTATGGCATTGACCAATATTTCCGCTGCCATCACTCCATCAAATGTTCAATACAGCGCAGGAAGTTCAGCTTTAATCTCCGTACCAGTTACTCGCAGATCCATCTTGAGATAAAGTTCTCGCATGAGCAAATACATCATCTACTTCAATCAACAATGGGTTGGAGATCATCCTGCGGAGTGGTACGGAACTCGCGGACCACTTGCTCGCGCAGTCGTCGAAGAGATGAAAGCGGCAGGTGTACTTGTATTTGCTGGCGGCTTAGTCGAAGAGATTGATGAGGCATTCGGTGCGGACGATGCTGGAAATATTTCGGGGCCAATAACCACTTCAGGTGAGTTCATGGGTGGGCTCACCATCATTGAAGTTCCTGGAGATGAAGAGGCGAAGTACTGGGGAGCCAAGATAGGTATAGCTTGCGGCTGGCCTCAGGAGATCCGTAAATTTAAGTAGAATCACCCTATGTCGAGCGTGATTGCGTCCAAGACCCTGAAGGGGGCGAATCGCGCGCTGACATTTACCGCTTTAGTTGCGATTTTCATTACTGTGTTTCAACCCGTAAGTAATGCAGCGAATTTTAATGTCATCTACAGCGCCAATGCGAATCAATTTCAGACCGGTGCCACCACTGGAACTCTTCCCATTACCCAAAATTTAGCTTCTGGAGCAACTGTCACTGTTGCAGCAAACTCCGGCAACCTTGCAAGAGCTGGGTTCACTTTCTATGGTTGGAATACCCTCTCCAATGGCCAGGGCACTCACTATGACCCTGGACAAACCTTCACGCTCGGCGCAGCAGATACAACGCTCTATGCAGAGTGGACGATTCCTTTATCTGCGCGATTGATGGGTCAATCTGGTTCGCTCGTGACCTTTGTAAATACAAAGTCAGTCACTAACGGAACCAAGTGCGTAGCAAATGTACGAGGCATTACCTCCGACGGAAATTACATTTACTTCCGCCCCAATTCTGATGGCGGGTATATTTGCAAAGTCGGTTTTACGGGCGTGGTCGAAGAAGCCATCAATATTGGCACATCATTGAGTGCCATCACCATCGATCAGATGGCTCTGACTTATGCAAATGGTTGCATCTTTATTCGCCCTGATGGAGGCGCTAACACAACCCTCAATTGCATAGACCTTAGTGATAGATCATTTACATCAATTGCTCTTCCCGTTGCAAAACCACTATTTGCTGGTAAGAGTTGGCTCTTGGGAAATCTCATTACATTCCCTGATGGTCGCGTGGGAGCTGTGAGCCAACCTAATCAATCGCTTCCAACTGGTACAGGCGCTGGTCAATGCCCGAGCGGTCTCTACTGCAAAATCCTTCGCCTCTACACATTGGCTAACTCAGGTAAGTCGACAACATTTACCTGGTCTGAAGACATTATTCTTGCCGACAATACATCGACAGGTTGGCCAACCGACGATCACGGAATTGCAACTGACGGAACTTATCTCTATCAAGTCAACTACAACAGCGGATATAAGGTCTACTCCCTGGCCTCTGGATCGCCTTCATACCTAGTTTTTGATGGCGTTGGCGGTTCGAGTTGTAATTCAATCTCCCCTTCGTACTGCCCAATCAACACTCCCAATACGGGTTTAACGATGACTAACGCTACTTATATAGGTCGTAGCCATCTCACAAATCAATATCTCATCGGAGATTATGACGCTACTCGTTTCTGGTTGAGTGGATCCGTTGCTCCCCCACAAGGACCAGGTTCTGTATCCCCGGCAGCGCCAACTTTGCCGCAGATTATTGGGAATGCTTATAAAGGCGTAAATACAACTGTAACGATCTCAACGACTGCCGCCGCAAAGGTTGCTTTTTACTTTGATGGGAAGAGAATTCCACAGTGTCAACGAGTTGCGACCACTGGCTCTTCGCCAACGTATTCCGCTTCTTGCACCTGGAAGCCATCTGTCACGGCATTTCACAAGATCTATGCGATAGTCACACCTACAAATCCACTTATTTCCGTCGCCCAGAGCGGTGTTGCGACCTTTTTTATACTGAAGCGAGCCACTCTCCGCTAACCTCGCTCCATGAGAGCTATTCAAATTGAAACCTTTGGTGGACCTGATGTAATGAAGCTGGTTGAAATCAGCGATCCGGTCCCAGGAAAAGATGAAGTACTACTTGATGTAACTGCGATTGGTATTAACTACGCTGATACACATCAGACCGAGAATAGTTATTTGTCCCCTCAGACCCTCCCCCTCATTCCGGGCATTGAAGTCGTGGGAACGCATAGCGGAAAGCGTTACTTAGCCTCTGTTTCATCCGGTGGATATGCGGAGAAGGCAGTTGCACATACATCAGTTCTCTTTCCAATACCTGAAGCAGTGAGTGACGAGCAGGCGCTCTGTATGTTGGTGCAGGGAACGACTGCTTGGCACTTACTGAAGACCATGGCACACATCAAGACAGGCGAATCTGTTGTTGTTCATGCTGCTGCAGGCGGCGTCGGAACTATCGCAATCCAATTAGCAAAGCTGTGGGGTGCAAAGGTCATCGCTGTGACATCCTCTAGTGAAAAGTCAGCGCTAGCGACCTCTCTCGGTGCTGATGCAGTTGTCGATGCAAAGTCAGAAGATCTTGCTCGTGAGATTCGCAGTGCTAATGGTGGTAAGCGCGTTGATGTCGTACTCGAGATGGTTGGTGGATCCACATTTGATCAGAGCCTTCTGGCTTTAGCTGACTTTGGTCGTCTCATTACATTCGGAATGGCATCGCGCACAGCGCCTACACCAGTACATCCCGGCTCTTTGATGCATGGTTCGAAGACTATTTCCGGTTTCTGGTTAGCTAATTGCTTCGGCAAGAAAGAGTTGATGAACGATGTGATCGATGAACTCTTTACTCTGATCGCTCATGGAAAGTTAAAGCCTGTGATTGGTGGCACTTACTCGCTAGATGCAGCGAAAGAAGCGCATCTTGCGATGCTTGCCCGAAACAGTACGGGCAAGCTCGTCCTCAAGCCTTAATTACTCCGTCTGCGATTGCCGCCACCTGAGCGGTTGCCGCGATAGCCACGACCTCCACCTGATCCACCACGACGAGGTGCTCGTTGTGGCTTCTCTGCAATCGGTGCGACATACGGAATACCTGATGGCTGCTGAGCACC
>JBFYJI010000076.1:0-3061 GCA_041311505.1 Candidatus Nanopelagicales bacterium
CCCCTGCTAGCTCTGCGGCGACTTCACTTCCACGAATCGCCTTCCAGGTGCGGCCATAGCGTGATCTCATAACATTTTGTAACCAAAAGACTGCAAAGAGGGTGGCAAGGGAGGCGATCCAGAAGAACCACTTATATTGAGTGAAATCTTCACCGAGTGATGCCGGTGGGTATCCCACATCAAAGAAGAGGCCTTGCTCGCCACCGAGTACTGCGAATTGATTTGCGATAGATGGAAGTCCCACTGCAAGTGCGAGTGTTGCACCAGCAAGGTAAGGACCACTCAAACGTGCAGCTGCAATTCCAAGGAGCGCACCAGCACCTGCTGCGGCGAGAATGGCAACAGCAAATGTCAGTGGTATTGGAAGATGCCATTTGTTCTGAGCAAGCGTTGCTGCGTAACCGCCGACAGCAAGCAGCGCACCTTGTCCCAGTGAGACCTGTCCCGAATAACCGGTAAGCAAGATGATCGATGAAATACCGATAACAAAGATTGCAACCTGTGCGCCTTGATAGACACGTAACTCATCAACGCGATTGCTCAGTAAGAAGATTGCAAAACCAATGACGATAAAGATCGCGATACGAACTTTATTAGAGAGTTTATGCACGTCGGCCACCTCGCTTTCCGAGGATTCCTTGAGGTCGAATAAAGAGGACGAGAAGCAAGATCACAAATGGTGCGAGGAAGAAGAGTGATCCGCTGATATACATCAAGACAAATGATGTGATGATGCCGAGAGCGAGACCCCCGAGCACGGCACCGAGAACGCTCTCCAATCCACCGATCACCGCTGATATAAATCCTGAAATCAAGAGAAGTGAGAACTCAAGTGATGCTGAAGAAAAGGATCCATTGCCGTTAGAGACTAGGAGTAACCCAGCGACTGCACCTGTAGCGCCAGAGAGCGCCCACCCCAATGTGCGGACGGCATCGACTCGCACTCCTGCAAGGCGTGCAAGCTCTGGCGAATACGCCGAGGCTCGCAGTGAGAGACCGATGGAGGTCTTCTGGAAGATCAGTGAGAGAAGTAGGAGGAGAGCCACAACAATGGCGATGATCGCCAACTTCATCGGTGAGAAGACGAGGGTGTTCTCTCCGATTGTAAATCCAGTATTGGATAGAGGTGGAGTAATCAAGACATCTGCACCACCCCAGATAAGTGTGATCGATGCCTGGATTACCTCAAGCAAACCTAGGGTTGCGATGATCGGAGCAACACCGGCGATTGCACCGCTCGATGAATGCTTGAGCAAGATACGCATCAGCGTGATCTCGATAAGAGCTGAGATAAGCGCTCCACCGGCCATCGCGATGAGAAGTGCGAGCCAGAATGAATCAAGATAATGGAGGGCTTGGTATCCGATAAAGGTAGATGTAAGTGCCTGACCTGCTTGAGCAAAGTTGATCACTCGAGTGGAGCGCCAGACAAGAACAATCGAAAGCGCCATCAGCGCATAGATAGATCCTGATGTAATTCCGATGAGGAGAGTATTGAGAAGTTCAAACATGATCAGCTCTCCCCTTAATATCCCAAGTAGGCAGCGCGAACTGCAGGGTCGGAGATGAGATCGCTTGCAGAACCAGAGGTTGCAATGGATCCAAGGTTGAGGACAACACCAGAGTTGGCGATATTGAGAGCACCCATCGCGTTCTGCTCAACGAGTACAACCGATAAACCATATTGCTTCGTTACATTAACAATTGCCTCGAAGATTTGCTTGACAAGCAGTGGCGCCAAACCAAGTGATGGCTCATCAAGGAGAAGTAGCTCGGGCTTTGACATCAGTGCGCGACCGATAGCGAGCATCTGACGCTCTCCGCCCGACAGAGTCTCTGTATTCTGCTTTCGTCGCTCTTCAAGGCGTGGAAAGAGTTCGAAGACTTCGCTCTTGCTCTTCTTCGCGCCAGCTTTATCGCGACGCCAGAGCGCTCCGAGATCAAGGTTCTCCTCAACTGTGAGCTCTGGAATAACTGACTTTCCTTCTGAGACATGGGCAACGCCGTGGCGAACATGGCTCTCTGCCTTTCCGTGGAGGAGGTTGTGGCCCTTCCACGTTGCAACACCGCTGCTTGCAGATTTCAACCCTGAAAGAGTGCGCAGAAGCGTTGATTTACCTGCGCCGTTTGAACCGATGACAGCGGTGAGTTCGCCCTCTTTCACATCAAATGAGACGCTATTGAGAGCCTGGATTGCTCCATGATGAACTGAGAGATTCTCAACGTGAAGGCTCATGTGGCATCTGCTCCGAGATAGGCAGAGATGACCGCTGGATCATTACGAACATGGTCTGGCGTACCCGATGAGATGAGCTGTCCAAAGTTGAGTACATAGATTCGATCACAGACAGACATCACCACATCCATATGGTGTTCAACAATAAGCACTGACATCTCGCCAGAGAGATCACTAATGAGGCGATTGAGCCACTCGATATCTTGCGCACCTAATCCACCAGCAGGCTCGTCAAGAAGGAGCAGCTTTGGTTGACTTACGAGAGCACGTGCTATTGCAACGCGCTTGCTATCTGGATATGAAAGTGATCCTGCGCGCTGATTGCTGAGTGACGCTGAATAGACTCGCTCGAGTGCGTAATGTGCGCGATCTTCGAGATTCTTCTCATCGCGAGTATTGAGACCAAAAGATGCTGAGAGAAGCCCGGTGCGCGCAAACTTCTGCGCACCCATCATGACATTTTCAATGACAGTGAGTTCAGGAAAAAGTCCGACTGCCTGCAAGGTGCGAGCGATACCGAGCTTTGCCAATTGATCAGTTGCTGGCCAGCTCTGCTGCTGACCTTCAAATGCAAATGAGCCTGTATCTGGCTTTACGATGCCACAGATTGTGTTGAACATTGTTGTCTTGCCGGCACCATTAGGTCCGATAAGTCCAACAACTTCATTGCGATGTACTGTGAGATCAACTTTTGAGAGAGCCTTAAGACCGCCAAAGGCGACGTTGACATCTTTGGCTTCAAGGAGCGTCGTGTTAGTAGACATGAGCAGAGTAGATTCTAGGCACACGAGGGCCAATTCGGGTCACAATCTCGTAATTAATACT
>JBFYJI010000025.1:0-12316 GCA_041311505.1 Candidatus Nanopelagicales bacterium
ACAGTGATAACGCCTTCCTTGCCGACCTTATCCATCGCCTCTGCGATCATCTCGCCGATTGTTGTGTCAGCTGCAGAGATAGATGCTGTTGCTGCGATCTGCTCCTTAGATTCAACTGACTTTGCCATATTAAGAAGCTCTGCAACGATCGCTGCAACTGCCTTCTCGATACCGCGCTTGAGCGCCATTGGATTTGATCCTGCTGCAACGTTGCGAAGTCCTTCGCGAACGAGCGCCTGTGCCAAAACTGTTGCTGTTGTTGTTCCGTCACCTGCGACATCATCTGTCTTCTTAGCAACTTCCTTAACGAGCTCTGCACCGATCTTCTCCCAAGGATCGTCGAGTTCGATCTCTTTAGCGATGGAAACACCATCGTTGGTGATTGTTGGTGCGCCCCACTTCTTCTCGAGGACGACGTTACGTCCGCGAGGTCCAAGGGTTACCTTGACTGCATCAGCAAGTACATTCATTCCGCGCTCTAGTCCGCGACGGGCTTCTTCATTAAAGGCGATCTGCTTTGCCATCTAATTACTCCTCTTATTACGTAGGTATGGCCTCTGGGGGTGTTATCACTCGAGGCCTGCGAGTGCTAACGCCAAGGGTAGAGGGATGTATTCCCGCTCGCAAAACGAGAGCTGGACAGGCGGGGTAGGCGGAGGGCTACTTGGCTGAGCGAGCCTGCATGCGCGCCTCACGGAGGCGGCGGAGGCGCTTGACCAGCATCGGTGAAGCTTCAAGGGCATCATCGCGATCGATGAGGTCGTTGAGGAGCTGGTAGTAGCGAGGAGCGCTGAGGTCGAAGAGCTCTTTGATAGCGCTCTCTTTAGCGCCGGCAAAGCGCCACCAATTACGTTCGAAGTCGAGGATACGTCCCTCGAGGTCGGTAAGGGTCGAGCCCTGCGTGCTTGGATTTTCTAGCGCTGACATATGGCCCATCCTAAACATGAGGTACGACAAAGTGTGGGATTTCTATCGATTTTTCATGGAAAGAGTGCGTAATAAATGAATGAGAGAATTCACATATGAAGAAGCCAAAAGTTGTGATCCTCGGCGCCGGTTTCGGTGGTCTCAACGCTGCCCGCGCACTTGCAGGTAAGGCAGAGGTCACAGTTGTTGATCGCCACAACTATCAAACTTTTCTTCCGCTTCTCTATCAGGTTTCCACTGCAGGTCTTGCTGCAGACCATGTTGTCCACCCCGTTCGCGGAGCTCTCCGTAAGACTGATATTAAATTTCGAATGGGCTCTCCCATTTCTATCGATCACAAATTTAAAACAGTAAAACTCGATTCATCCGAAGTTCTTGAATTTGATCATCTTGTTGTTGCACTCGGCTCTGTCACAGCAGATTTTGGTGTGCCGGGTGTGAGTGATCACGGACTCGGAATGAAGAGTGTGCGCGAAGCTATCCAAATTCGCGCAGAGGTAATGCGACGATTTGAAGATCTCTGTCGTTTTGAAGATGACACCCGTTTCTCAATCGCAGTTGTCGGTGGTGGACCAACTGGTGTTGAGATGGCAGGAGCGCTCGCTGAGTTAAAGCGCGGTCCACTTCATAACGATATGGCTCATGCTGCAGAACATATTGATATCTACCTCATCGAAGCAGGCGCACGTATCTTGCCGATGTTTGATGAGAAGCTTTCAGCGCGTGCAACCCGCGATTTACAACGACTTGGCGTACATGTGCGCACCAATACCGCAGTACGTGAGATCAAATCACGACAGATTGTTCTTAAAGAAGGTGAGCCAATCCCTGCAGAGGTAACAGTGTGGGCAGCTGGCGTAAAGGGCGAGCCAACAGCTGCTGCTCTCAATCTTCCTATAGTGGGATCACGTATTGCAGCTGGACCGACTTTGCAGGTCGAAAATTACCCACATGTATGGGCTGTCGGAGATATCTCTGGCGCTCTTGCACCTGATGGACGTTTCTATCCGATGGTTGCACCTGTTGCGATGCAGCAAGGAAAGTTTGTTGCCGCGCAGATCTTGCGAGCTGTTGCCGATAAGCCACTTCAATTCTTTCAATATAAAGATAAAGGATCGATGGCGACCATCGGTCGCCACAAAGCGATTGTTCAGGTTCGTAACTTCAAGATGGTCGGAGCACCTGCATGGTTTGCATGGCTCTTCCTCCACCTCTTCTATCTCTTAGGTGGTCGCAATAAAGTTGGCACGATGGCAGATTGGATGTGGAACTACCTCACTTTCGATCGCGGTAATCGCCACATCATGGATTCACTCGACTAATGAAATCTGGATATATCGACCTCCGCGGTCATCAACTCTTCTCATACGAGTGGGCTAACAACGGCGAAGCGGTTCTCCTTCTCCACGGTGGTTTAAGCCAAACATCGCACTTCGATTACACCGTTCTACCTGCAGTTGAAAATGACCACCATGTATTTGCCTACGATCGCACGGCACATGGCTTTACGGCAGATCGCGAAGGCAGCATGCACTTCGAATTTCAATATGAAGAAGTAGTTGCCTATCTTGAAGATATTGTTAAAGAGCCAGCACACATCATCGGCCATAGCGATGGTGCGATCATTGGATTGATGGTTGCAATGCGCAGGCCAGAATTAGTCAAATCTTTAGTTGCTTTCGGTGGCAACTTCCACCACAGTGGAACACTTCCACTTCCCGAGTGGGATGGATCAGTTTCTGCTGAAGATCGCATCGAATATGCAGCCACCTCACCAGATGCCCCAGAGACTCTCGATGGCAAGATTGCAAAGATGTTTGCAATCTGGAAGTCAGAACCTAACTTCACCGTTGCAGATATCGAGCAGATTAAGTGCCCTGTATTGGTTCTCGTAGGTGATGACGACGTCATTGATCACAAACACTCTGTCTTGATGTATGAATCAATCCCACAAGGGCGCTTAGCTGTAATGCCTGGCACTTCTCATCAGGCGAATAAAGAGAAGCCAGAAATGTTCCAGATGTTTATCCGCGAGTTCTTGAGCAATCTGGATTATCCAGAGACCAAGATGCCTTACCGCCGCGCTTAGCAATCAATCGGTGTAATCGAACCCGTCTTCACATCGTAGATAGCGCCACCAACAGAAACACCTTGGTTAAGAAGTGGATATGAACGAACGCGGTTTACATCTTTCTTGAGCTCGCCAATTTGATCATTGGTGGTCCGGAATTCGAGTGAAGATGTATTAACTCCGAACTTTGCATCGATCTGTGCGTGAATCTCTTCCTCTGTATTTTCTGCCATACGACATTCGGTGTGGGGCATAATCAAAATGCGATTAACGCCTAAGAGATAGGTAGCCAGGACGAGAGTACGTAGAACGTCCTCAGTCACACGAGCTCCTGCGTTGCGAAGAATCTTGGCATCGCCAGACCGCATTCCCACTACAGAGAGTGGATTGATGCGTGAGTCCATACAGGTAACGATTGCGAGGCCGCGCTGAGCTACACCAGTGAGATCTGAATACTTAAATGTCTTGATGTATTCAGCGTTGGCTTCAGTGAGGTCCCTAAAGGCATCTGCAGGAAAGGTGCTCATGCGGAGAACTGTAGGTGAAGGCTGGCTAACTCGCTGGTTCGTGCTCAGTTTCGAGTTGCAAGAGTGGTTCTCTCTCCCCCATCATTTACCCATCAAGGGGAGTACGCCCGAATTTAGGTGTCGTCAATACGCTGTGAAAGCAGCCGGTGCCTAAGCCACAAAGATGTGGTGGCAGAGACCTTGTGTACGTGCTCGACCGAGCCTGACACAAGGGAGTCTCATGAACGTAACTACAACAGCATGGATCGCGCTCTTTGGATTTGTAGCGGTAATGCTCATCCTCGATCTCTTTCTCCACCGCGACCATAAGGAAATCACCTTTAAAGAGGCTGCTTTTTGGTCTTCGATCTGGGTCGCTTGTGGCCTCCTAGTAGGCGCTGTCATTTGGTATTTCAGTGGATCTGATTATGGACTTCAATACTTAAGCGGTTACCTCATCGAGAAATCACTTGCAGTCGATAACGTCTTCGTCTGGGGACTTCTCTTTACTGCATTGGCGATTCCCCAGAAGTATCAGCACCGCGTTCTCTTCTTAGGCGTCGTTGGCGCACTTGTCATGCGTGGCGCAATGATCTTCTTGGGCTCAGCACTGATCAAGGAATTTAGCTGGACCCTCTATATTTTCGGGGCGTTCTTGATCTACACAGGTGCAAAGATGTTTGCATCACGTAACGAACACTTCAACCTTGATGACTCACGTTTCTACCGTTTGCTGAAGCGAAAGCTCTCATTAACTTCAGAGCTTCACGGCGAGAAATTCTCCATTAAGAAAGATGGCGTCCGCTACTTCACGCCTCTATTGCTCGCTCTCGTTATGGTCGAGTTTATGGATCTTGTCTTTGCGGTCGACTCAATTCCTGCAATCTTTGCCGTGACAGAAGAGCCATTCCTCGTCTTTGCAAGTAATGCACTCGCAATCCTCGGTCTTCGTTCGATGTACTTCTTAATCGCTAACTTGATGGAGAAGTTCGTCTATCTGAAGGAAGGTCTCTCCGTAATCCTTGTCTGGGTTGGTGCGAAGATGATCATCGCCCACGCATGGGTAAAGATTCCGACATGGGTATCTCTCGGAGTAATCATCTCTATCTTGACTGTTGCGGTAATCGCGAGCGTGAAGAGCGAGGGTGCTAAGAAAAGCGCTTAGAAAAGAGTGGAGCCCCCTATCCGATTTGAACGGATGACCTGCTCATTACAAGTGAGCTGCTCTACCACTGAGCTAAGGAGGCGTACTGCTTTTGGAACGGCGTAATTATGGCATTAGATAGCGATTTCTAAAAATCGCACTTTCTCCGCATAAATTAGGGCGATTTTTGGGTAGATATTGAGCAATCACTATCGCTCCATGAGGCTACATGGGAGACTTCTTACATGTTGCCTAACTATTGGACCAGTCCCGAGACCACAGCAGTCAACCGCCTCCCAATGCTCAACATCGAGCACTTCGAGAAGTTATCCCTTGATGGCACATGGCGCTTTCAATTACTGCGCAAGCCAACTGATCCAGTAAAGAAGCGTTGGGCACAGATTCCCGTTCCGGGACTCTGGACGATGCAACCTGAGAGCGATGTCTTCTTTGATAAGCCGATCTACACAAATGTGCAGATGCCATTTGATCACTCTCCACCCAATGTTCCTGTAGAAAATCCAACAGGTATCTACGAGCGCGACTTTGATATCCCTGCATCGTGGAAAGGCAAGCGCATCGTGTTGCACCTCGGTGGTTATGAATCAGTAGCTGTCATCCGCATTAACGATAAGGTCGTTGGACTTACAAAGGACTCACGTCTTGCTGCAGAATTTGATATCACCAAATTCATCGATGGCACCAAGAATACGATTCGTATTGATGTCACGAAATGGTCTGATGCAACATATATCGAAGATCAAGATCAGTGGTGGCATGGTGGAATCACTCGCTCTGTAAAGCTCTATGCAACCAATGATGTTTATATCGAGCGCCTCTACACAACACCTGGACTCAAGAGCGATGGAACTACTGGAACTCTCAAGGTTGAGGCATTTATCGGCTCTCTCGGCGATAAGCCAACTGCTGGATACACACTCAAAGCTAATATCGAAGAGCTCCCAAAGACGAAGGGCGCATCAGTCTCCTCAACTCTGTCAACACATGTTCCACCAATTTGGACTGAGATTCCTGAAGAGCTTCGCAATGCAAGCCGCGACTTCTTTGTGGGTGAGTATTGGAATGGCAAGATGCCTAAGTCGATCACAGATGCGATGGCTCAGATTGAGCCTCCAACTCCAGGTCGCATCCTCTTTGAAACAGCTATTCCAAAAATCACCCCGTGGTCTGCTGAAAACCCTGTTCTATACACACTTCACCTCGAACTTCTCGACCCTGCAGGCAATGTGGTTCAGATTTCAAGCCAGCGCATTGGCTTTAGAAGTGTTGTCGTAAAGGGACGCGACTTCTTGGTCAACGGTCAGCCAGTAATTTTCTACGGTGTCAATCGTCATGACTTCAATCGCTTCACGGGTCGCGCACTTACTCGTGATGATATGCGTCATGATCTTCTCGAACTCAAGCGCTGGAACTTCAACGCTGTTCGTACATCGCATTACCCCAATGATGCAGCATTCCTCGATCTCTGTGATGAGCTCGGTTTCTATGTCATCGGTGAAGCAAATATCGAGTCACATGCTTTCTATGACTCGATCTGTAATGACCCTCGCTACCTCGGTGCATTTGTAGAGCGCGTCGGTCGCATGGTTGAGCGCGATATCCACCATCCATCAGTTGTGATGTGGTCGCTTGGAAATGAATCCGGCAAGGGACTCAACCACGAAGCAGCTGCTGCATATGCACGAAAGGCAGACCCTTCACGTCCATTGCATTACGAAGGCGCGATTCGCGGTTCTTGGATGGGTGGACACACACTTACTGATGTCATCTGTCCTATGTATCCATCAATCAATGCGATTACAACCTATGCAAAGTCAGGTAAGCAAGATCGACCTTTGATTATGTGTGAGTACTCCCATGCAATGGGTAACTCCAACGGAACACTTGCAGAATATTGGAAGGCGATCGAATCTCTTCCTGGTCTTCAAGGTGGATTTATCTGGGAGTTCTGGGATCACGGTCCTGTTCAGACAATGCCAGATGGAACAACACGTAACGCATACGGCGGAGATTATGGAGAGGTGAAGCACGACGGAAACTTCTGTTGTGACGGAATGGTCTTCCCCGATCGCACGGCAAAGCCTGCGATGCATGAGTTCAAATATCTTGCAGCGCCTGCAACAGTTTCAACTGTTAAGGCATCAGGTGGACAGTTCACCATCTTCAATAAGCAGTTCTTCACCGACCTCTCTGACTTCGATCTCCTCTGGTCGATTACCCAGGATGGCATGAATGTTGATGGTGGCCGCGTAAAGCTTCCTGCGGTTGCCCCTCGCAAAACAGGGCGTTTTACAGTGAAAAGTAAGGCTCTCCTCAAGGCTGATGGAAAGGGCGAACGTTTTATTACCTTCACCTTGCTCCGTAAGAACAGCACCGCTTGGGCGCCTGCGGCAAGTGAGATTGGCTGGAGCCAATTCCCACTTCCATCGAAGGCGATGACGATTCCTGTTGCAAAGAGCAGCGATCTCTTTGAGAAGAGCCTCAATGACTCTGGTGAGATCCAACTCCCATTCGGAGTCTATGCACCTGAGCTCTCACTCTGGAGAGCGCCAACTGATAACGATCGCATCGGACATATCGCAACTAAGTGGGAGCGTTATGGTGTCCGCGAACTCAACCGCACTGATTGCACAATCTCTGAGAGCGCTAAGCAGAAGAAGGTAGTCAGCATCTGGCAGACATCGACCGGTATTAACGTCAAGCAGACACAGGTAATCACACCAGTTGCTGATGGCTTCACCGTGAAAGAAACGATCGTGATTCCAAAGCAGCTCGAAGATCTTGCTCGCGTTGGAATCAACTTTGAAGTCGATGGCAAGCTCGATACCTACACATACTTCGGCGCAGGACCTCACGAGTCATATCCTGATCGCAAAATTGGTCGTGTGCATCGTTGGGTCTCTACAGTTGCCGCTCAATACGTTCCATATGTTCGACCACAAGAAAATGGCGGACATGTCGGCGTGCGTTGGTTTGAGCTCACCGGGAGCGATGGACATGGTCTTCGAGTAGATCTCGATAAGCCACGTCAGACATCTGTAACACCAAACCGCGCTACAGAGCTTGCAGATAAGACACACAATGTTGATGTCAAGGCATCAGGAAATGCTGTTGTCCATATCGATGCAGCACATCGTGGAGTCGGAACAGCTTCATGTGGTCCAGATACCTTGCCTCAATACTTGGTGGGCGCAGGCACATATTCCTTTGGGTGGACTGTAAGAACGATCTAATTAATTAGCGAGATACCCGTGGCCAAGAAATTGGCTGCGGGTATTTTGCTGTTCGGCCATCTCCAGATGAGCGACCTTGCAAGCGCCTAATAATCCAAGGGAGAGCGAATACAAAGAACCATAAAACCCCTGTAATACGTGCCTTTATCCATGGTGTCTTTGGTGCTGGCGGTAGCGGTGTGCGCCAGGCATCGTCATAGGGATATTGAAGAAGTTCAAGGACACCTTGTGAGACTCTCCAATGACCTTCTTTATTTAAGTGAAGACGATCGAAAGCCAAGAAGCGGTTATCTTTAAAGAAGTCGAGATCATTTGCATCAGAGATGATCGCACCTACTTCGCGACCAACTTCCCAGATTGCTTTATTGAACTCAGAGAATCTCTTCTTCCATACTTCAGAGCCCTTGCCTTTATTGCCGGTATCTTCCAAGACGGTAAAGAGAAGAACGGTTGCGCCAGATGCAGCAACTGCTCTCACCGCTGCTTGATACTTAGCAATTGTTGCAGCTGCGTCATACCCTGGACGAAGAGCATCATTTGCCCCAGCGTGGAATGAAATCAAAGTCTCTTTTCCAGTGACATGTGTGAGTGCAGCAGGAATCTGATCATCGACAACTTGACCGACTAACTTTCCACGTATTGCAAGGTTTGCATAAGTAAAGTCCGAGACATGCTTAGCCATCTCATCGGCAACGCGATCTGCCCAACCTCGGTAGTTGCCATCAACAACCTCATCGGTCATGCCCTCGCTATAGGAGTCACCACAGACAATAAATCGGTTGTATCTCATCGTTAACCTTTGCGACGTTGCTCGTCAATCCAGAAGAGAGTAATAGATGTAGCAACAGATGCATTGAGTGACTCAGTTGAAGAGCTAATCGGAATTGAAACAATCAGATCGCACTTCTCGCGAGTCAATCGTGCAAGGCCTTTACCTTCAGATCCGACGATAATCATCAGATCTTCCTTGGCAATCTTCATCTCTGAGAGCTGAACATCTGATTCACCATCAAGACCAACGATAAACATTCCACGCTTCTTTGCATCATCGATAGTGCGAGCGAGGTTGGTGACCTGCGCGATAGGTAGACGTGCTGCAGCTCCTGCAGAGGTCTTCCACGCAGATGCTGTTACTGCCGCTGCTCTACGCTCAGGAATAATGATTCCAGAGGCTCCAAAAGCTGCTGCTGAACGGGTGACAGCGCCAAGATTGCGGGGATCGGTAACGCCATCGAGAGCAACGATGAGCTTTGCACCCTTTGCGCGATCGCAGATCTCTTCATAACTTGAATATTGGAATGGCTTGATACCGAGGATGATTCCTTGGCTGTTGGGGGCGATTGTCTCCAACTGCGCACGGTGAACTTCCTTAATCTGCAGACCATGATGAAGTGCGAGCTGGAGTGACTCGGCGATGCGATCATCGATATCGACTCCGCGAGCAACCATTACCTCAGTTGAAGGTACGCCTTCACGGAGAGCTTCAAGAACTGCGTTACGTCCAGAGACAATCTCGCCCTTTGGCATCTCTGACTTGGGAAGTCGCGCTGCAGCTGGGCGCTTAGCAGCAACTTTTTCAGCGCGCTTCTTCGCCTTATGAGCTGCGTGATATGGACGGTCCTCTGCCTTAGGAGTTGGACCTTTGCCTTCTAATCCGCGCTTTCGATTTCCACCAGATCCAACTGTTGGACCCTTCTTGGATTTACGAACAGCACCACGCGGCTTTGAATTTCCGGCCATTACACACCACTTCCTTCGCTCTTACGTGAGATCGACCATCGTGGTCCTTGGGCAGTATCTTCGATAACAATTCCGAGAGCGGTGAGGCCATCGCGAATCGCATCTGAACTTTCAAAATCTTTGCGAGCACGAGCAGCTTCGCGCTGAGCGAGTGCCAACTTAATTGTGCCATCGAGCGCTGTAGTGACATCGTCACTCGTAGAGGCTGATGCAAATGCTAGATCAAATGGATCGCAACCGAGAACCTCAAGTGCTCCACGAATCTCATTTGCAGAGGATGCAATCACAGCTGTATCGCCAGATGTGATTGCTGAGTTACCATTACGAAGGGCCTCTGAGATTGAAGCAAGCGCAGTTGGAACAGCTAAATCATCATTCATCGCATCGATAAAAGCAGTGCCTAGCACTGGTGTTGGCTCACTACCGATAATCTCAACAGATCGATGCAAGAAAGATTCGATACGGCGGAAAGCAGTGGCCGATTCAGCGAGAGCTTCATGAGAGAACTCAAGCATTGAGCGATAGTGCGCTGATCCGAGATACCAACGGAGTTCAATGCCGCGCACATTCTTAAGGAGCTCTTGCACTTGAAGAGAATTGCCGAGTGACTTCGACATCTTCTCACCTGATGCTGTTACCCATGCATTGTGCATCCAACGCTTTGCAAAGCCATAACCAGCTGCCTGTGATTGAGCAATCTCATTCTCGTGGTGAGGGAAGATGAGATCGAGTCCACCACCGTGGATATCAAATGTCTCTCCGAGATACGTATGTGCCATCGCAGAGCACTCGAGGTGCCATCCTGGACGACCTGGCCCCCATGGAGTTGGCCATGATGGATCTCCAGGCTTTGCGCCCTTCCAGAGCGCGAAGTCACGAGGATCCTTCTTAAATGTCTCATCCGCGTCAGTTGCAGGTTGGAGATCATCGAGCTTCTGGCGTGAGAGCGTGAGATAGGAAGTTAATTTACGTACCTCGAGATAGACATCGCCATTACCTGGCGCATATGCCATGCCGCGTTCTATCAATAACTGCATCAACTCAATCATCTGAGAGATATGGCCGGTAGCACGTGGCTCATATGTTGGAGGAAGTACATTGAGAGCTGCATATGCATCTGTAAATGCGCGCTCGTACTTCATCGCAAGTGCCCACCATGGCATCTCTTCATGTACTGCCTTATGCAAAATCTTGTCATCGATATCTGTGACGTTGCGGATAAATGTGACGTTATATCCGCTCTTTGTTAACCAGCGACGCAAAATATCGAAATTCACACCTGATCGAACATGGCCGATATGCGGAGGTGCTTGAACAGTCGCACCGCAGAGATAGATGCCGACTTCACCCTCTTTTATAGGGGTAAATGGGGAGGTGGTTCGCGACTCAGTGTCGTATAGATGTAGCGAACTCATTGGGCGATTCTACCGTGCGGTTATGAATTACTTAAAAACGAGGGCAGTTGCGATAGCTGCGATGCCCTTGCCTTCGCCTGTTAATCCCAATCCATCGGTTGTTGTAGCAAGGATTGAAACAGGTGCGCCACCAAGAGCAGCAGAGACTGCAGCGATTGCCTCGGATCGACGATGACCGATACGTGGACGATTACCAATGATTTGAACGGTGACATTGGAGATTGAGTAACCCGCAGATTTCACGATTGTAAGTGTCTCTTGTAACAACTGCGCACCTGATGCACCCGCATATTCAGGGCGTGATGTTCCGAAGTTACTACCGAGATCACCTGTGCCTGTTGCTGCAAAAAGAGCATCACAGATTGCATGAGCTGCAACATCGCCATCAGAGTGGCCATCAACACCAACTTCACCGGGCCATCTAAGACAAGCGAGGGCAAGCTCTTTTCCTTCACCAAATGCATGCGAATCAACGCCAACACCTGTGCGGAATGATTGTGGATCTCCCAAGTAGTTAGCGGCAGTTGCAAGATCCGATGGGGTTGTGATTTTAAGTGCACGTTCTTCACCAGTAATTGTAAGAACTTTATGACCAGCTTCAGCAACAAGAACTGCATCATCTGTTGCAGCAAGTGCATCGGTCACTGATTGATGTGCAGCTTTTAACTCGGCAACTCTAAAACCTTGTGGAGTCTGCACCTTTCGAAGTGAGGATCGATCGGGTGTTGAAGTTACATAACCCTGGCTATCTACAACTTTGACTGTATCTACCTCTGGTAGAACTGGGATTACCGCAACTTCACCACCGCGAAGGTGATTAGCAACAGCTCGTGCGAGATCGGCTGAAGCAAGCGCGCGAGCAGCATCATGTACTAATACATATTCGCAATCTGGCTCGAGAACAGTTAGCCCAAAGGCCACTGATTCAGATCGAGTAGAGCCACCACGGATAACGGTGATCTCTTTACCTGCGATGGTGCGCATCTGCGCTTCGTATCCAGCAGGCGCTGTCACGATAATGTGATCGACTACTGGTGCAAGGTTTGCAATGGCATGCTCAAGGAGGGTCTTATCGCCTAAGTGGATGAGAGCTTTAGGAATTGATGCGCCAAAACGTTCGCCACTACCTGCTGCGGCGATGATTGCGGCGATCATAAGGTGACGTGAAAGCTAATTAAGAAGCGAGGACCTCATCAAGGAGAACTGCAGCCTTCTCTTCATCAGTGCGCTCTGCAAGTGCGAGCTCTGATACGAGAATC
>JBFYJI010000077.1:0-3010 GCA_041311505.1 Candidatus Nanopelagicales bacterium
CTAGAAGTGAGGTATGCCTTTACTATTACCTGCCCAGACCACGCAGGCTTAAAAGTACATATTGCAGAGAAATTGGGAGAAGTTCCTGTCAGTGTCACATTGAGGCAATTAGGAATCTTCTTGCCATCAACATAGAAACGTGCCTTTCCAGAGAAGCTGGCATTAAGTGTCAGCGTAGTGACTATGCCTTTCTTCACCGCACCTGAAAATGAAGGAGCGCTGACTCCTTGTCCGTAAGGGGTAGCAGTCTTAGAAGGTGCGTATGGGCTAATTCCTCCTGAGTTTACTGAAGCAATTCGAAATGTGTAATCCACGCCGTTGATCAAACCTGTCACTGTTTCTGCAGTAACCGAAGAGGGTGGGCGCGAAAATACGGTGTATGCGCTATCAGGATCAGATGTGCGCTTATACTCAACTTGATAGCTATCAACTGTTGTGCCACCTGCAGGGGCGACCCAATCAAGTAGTACCTGACGATCGCCGGGAGTAGCAGGAACTCCAAGTGAGGTGAGTGGATATCGAAAGACCACAAGTGAGTCACTCGGAAAGTTCCATCCTTTTCCAGAAAGTCCCGCTCCGGTTGCTGAAGCACCACAACACACTCCCGAAGTCTTGTAGTTAGGCACGTTTCCAGCTCCTGCTGTAGTACCAACTGCTGAGCTCCAGGTGACTCCAGTGAGTGCAGTCTGCATCTGCGCAAGAGTGACATTCTGAGTACCGGCAGCAACAGATGCGGACGAATAGCCAGAGACAAAACTTTCTAGGCGCACATATGGAGTGGAGAGAGTTGCAGTGCCTAGAGGTGATCGACCGCTTGCAACTTGAGCTCCGGGAATAAAGATGATGTCTTGCCCAGCGAGTAATCCACCGAAATCTTCCGTTCCACCTCCGCCCATGACTCCCACGTAGAGATAGGTTTCGCCAGCGTTAGGAGAAATTGTGATTGCTGATGCATTCGCGATTTGTGTAGTCCAGTCAACATTGTTCTGGTTTAACAAACGTGTGACCGTGGGATCGTTTCCATAGAAAGCCACATAGTCATTATCGACAATAAGCTTGACGCTATTGGCTGCAAATCCTGGAGCATCCGGTGCTGCAATGGCATGTGCTGCAGGAGGAGAAGCGAGAAGGGCTACAAGTAGAGAAAGAACGGCAAGCCCAATTGAGCCTCCGTACTTTCTCTTCATCTCAATATCTTAGCTGTGGCCGAGATACTTAAGAAGAAGTTCGCGAACCTTGGCAGCATCTGCCTGTCCTGCGGTCTCCTTCATGACTGCACCGATCAATGCACCTGCGGCTGGCAAGTGACCTCCACGTACCTTCTCTGCAGTATCTGCTTGTGCAGCACAGACTTTCTCAATAGCGGCCATCAATGCGCCGTCATCGCTGACGACCTTGATTCCACGCTTGGCGACAACCTCAGCTGGAGTTCCCTCCCCTGCAACAACGCCTTCAACAACTTGGCGGGCCAACTTATCTGTGAGATCTCCGGATGCGATGAGGTTAATCAACTCTGCAACATGCGCAGGAGTGATTGAAAGATCTGCAATAGCAACGTTGGTGTCATTTGCAATACGTGAGATCTCACCGAGCCACCATGTACGAGCCTTTGTCGGATCTGATCCAAGTAGAACTGTTGCTTCGACAATGTCGAGAACATCTGCATTGACCATCGCTGCAAACTCTTTATCTGGAACTGCCCATGCTTCCTTCAAGCGCTTGCGGCGAATAGAAGGACGCTCTGGCAGCCCTGCACGAAGAGTCTCAATCCATGCAGCATCAGGCTTTACCGGAACGAGATCTGGATCTGGGAAGTAACGATAATCCTCTGCCTGCTCCTTTGAACGACCAGAGCGAGTAAGGCCTGTATCTTCTTGGAAGTGGCGTGTCTCTTGCTTCACCTTTCCACCAGACTCAAGAATCTCAGCATGGCGCAACATCTCACCGCGGATAGCGCGCTCAACAGAGCGAAGAGAGTTGACGTTCTTAGTCTCAGAGCGAGTACCGAGGACATCAGAACCAGCTGGCTTGAGAGATACATTTGCATCGCAGCGGAGCGAGCCTTGCTCCATCTTCACATCGGATACTCCGAGGCTGCGCAAGATATCGCGAAGCTCTGCAACGTATGCCTTTGCAACCTCGGGTGCGTACTTACCCGTGCCAGGAACAATCTTTGTGACGATCTCAACGAGAGGAATACCGGCACGGTTGTAATCGAGGAGTGAGTAATCAGCTCCGTGAATACGACCTGTCGCGCCTCCTACGTGAAGAGATTTTCCTGTGTCTTCCTCCATGTGTACTCGCTCGATCTCGATGCGGAACTGCTGTGGACCCTCATCGGTATCGATCTCAACATCGACATAACCATCGAAACAGATTGGCTCGTCATATTGAGAGATCTGGAAGTTCTTCGGCATATCCGGGTAGAAGTAATTCTTGCGAGCAAAGCGGCTATATGGCGCGATGCTGCAATTAAGTGCAAGACCAATCTTGATCGTTGACTCAATCGCCTTCTCATTTACGACTGGGAGAGCGCCTGGGAGTGCAAGGCAGACAGGGCATGTCTGAGTATTTGGCTCTGCTCCGAATGTAGTTGCGCATGAGCAGAACATCTTTGACTCGGTATTGAGCTCGACGTGCACCTCAAGTCCGAGAACCGGGTCGTACTTTGCTACGACCTCGTCATAGTTCAGCGCCATTACTTGGCACCTCCCTTCAATGCGGGAGCCTTTGTGATGAGAGCTCCTCCCCACTTTGAGATCAGCGCTGCTTCAAGAGCTGCGCCTGCTTGGTAGAGACGCTGATCCTGCATCGCTGGTGCCATGATCTGGAATCCAACCGGCAAGCTATCTTCCTCCGCAAGGCCTGCAGGAAGTGACATTCCACAGATACCTGCAAGGTTTACAGGAATTGTTGCAACGTCACCGAGATACATCGCCATTGGATCATCGACCTTCTCTCCGATCTTGTATGCAGTTGTTGGTGCAGTTGGCGATACAAGAACATCAGC
>JBFYJI010000078.1:0-2869 GCA_041311505.1 Candidatus Nanopelagicales bacterium
AGCGCGGCAGGCATTTGATCTCGCCTTTGTCGAAGAGACATTACGTACCGAACTCGATGAGCACGGTGTTGAAATCACCTGGCACGAGATCATCGTTCCGACTTTGATTGCTATCGGTGAGAGCTGGGAAGAGTCCGGCCAAGGTATAGAGATTGAGCATGCATTCTCAGAGACACTCAAGAAAGTTTTTCGCGAGAGATCAGCTGCATGCGAAGCGCCGGTCAATGCGCATCCTGTCATCCTTGCTGCAGTGGGTGAAGAGCAGCACTCACTGCCTCTCCATGCGCTCGAAGCAGCGCTCTGCGAACTTGGAATCAAGACTCATATGTTAGGTGCGCGCACACCGCTAGAAGCAATTGCAGCGACCGTGACTCGACTTGCTCCACCGGCTCTCTTTCTTTGGGCTCTCCTTCCTGAAAATGCCGATGAAGATTTCTACAAGAACCTCCCACAAGTGCGCCCTGCCCCTCGCATACTCCTCGGTGGGCCAGGGTGGGACTCACTCGATTGCTCTTCTGTGACGCGTGTACTTGGCCTTGGCAACGCCTGCGAGGAGATCCAGCTGGCAGTGGGGCGCTAATTAGCAGTTAGAATTACGGCTTCACGAGAGCCAATTCACGCCAGCCCAGGGGAGTACCGATGACCGTCGATTCAGAGAAGGTCGCCCTCCTTGGCCTGACCTATGACGATGTCCTCCTCCTCCCAGATGCATCAGAGGTCGTACCCTCTGAGGTCAATACATCAACCTGGCTGACACGCAATATCTCGCTCGCTGTCCCTCTCGTCTCTTCTGCAATGGATACCGTTACAGAATCTGCAATGGCAATCGCCATGGCAAAGGCTGGCGGTGTCGGAATCATTCACCGTAATCTCCCTATTGAAGAGCAGGTTGCTCACGTCAAACTCGTCAAGAACGTTGGACTTGCCGGCGCTGCAGTCGGCGTGGGAGACGATGGATTTGCTCGCGCCCAGGCGCTCATCGATGCAGGTGTCGATATCGTCGTTGTCGATACAGCACATGGCCATCACCGCGCAGTGCTTGATGCAATTGCACGAATTAAGAAGTTCTCTCCAACAACAGAAATTATCGGCGGCAACATTGCAACACGTGCAGGTGCACAGGCTCTTATCAATGCAGGTGCAGATGCGGTCAAGGTTGGCGTTGGCCCAGGATCTATCTGTACTACTCGAGTTGTTGCAGGTGTCGGCGTTCCGCAGATCACTGCAATCATGGAGGCCGCAAAGGCATGTAATAAGGCCGGCATCCCATTGATCGCAGATGGCGGACTTCAATACTCAGGCGATATCGTCAAGGCAATTGTTGCTGGTGCTCACACCGTGATGCTCGGTTCACTCCTTGCCGGATGTGAAGAATCACCTGGCGAACTCTTTGAGATTGATGGACGCAAGTACAAGGGCTATCGAGGAATGGGTTCACTCGGTGCGATGCAATCTCGCGGTGAGAAGAAGTCATATTCAAAAGATCGTTATATGCAAGATGATGTTCTCTCAGAAGATAAATTGGTTCCAGAAGGAATTGAAGGCAAAGTTGCCTATAAGGGCAGCGTCGCTGCAGTTGTTCACCAATTAGTCGGTGGCTTGCGAAGCGGAATGGGATATGCAGGAGCACCGGATATCGAGACACTTCGCCGCGAAGGTCGACTCATTCAAATTACCTCAGCTGGCCTCAAAGAGAGCCATCCTCACGATGTTCTCGATGTTGCTGATGCACCAAACTACGGAAAGAAGGCGTAAGTGGAGATCGAAATCGCACCAGGTAAGCGCGCACGCCAAGCCTTCTCATTCGACGATATTGCAATTGTTCCAAGCCGTCGTACTCGCACACCTGAAGAGGTAAGCCTTGATTGGCAGATCGATGCCTACAAATTTGGACTTCCACTCCTTGCAGCGCCTATGGATTCAGTGGTTTCACCAGAGACTGCAATTTCCATCGGAAAGCTCGGCGGCCTCGGAGTTCTCAATCTCGAAGGACTATGGACTCGTTATGACGATCCACGTATTCCTCTTGGTGAAATTGCATCAATGCCAGAAAAGCATGCAACGCGACGTATGCAAGAGATTTACTCAGCACCAATTCGTCCTGAGCTCATCCGTGATCGCATCCAGCAGATTCGCGATGCCGGTGTCACTGTTGCAGCATCTCTCTCACCACAACGCACGGTCGAGCTACACGATGCAGTCATCAAGGCTGGCGTTGATATCTTCGTTATCCGCGGAACAACTGTCTCTGCTGAGCACGTTGGAGCAGAGGGTGAAGCCCTTAATCTCAAGAAATTTATCTATGAACTCGATGTTCCTGTCATTGTTGGTGGAGTTGCAACAACGACTGGTGCACTCCACTTAATGCGTGCAGGTGCTGCAGGCGTACTCGTTGGCTTCGGTGGAGGAGCAGCACACACCACTCGCACAGTGACAGGTATCGAAGTTCCCATGGCTACAGCTGTTGCAGACGTTGCAGCAGCACGACGCGAGTACCTCGATGAATCCGGTGGACGTTATGTTCATGTCATCGCAGATGGCGCTGTCGGTCGCTCTGGCGATATCGCAAAGGCGATTGCATGTGGCGCTGATGCAGTGATGATGGGATCAGCTCTCGCTAAGGCGGTTGAGTCACCAGGACTTGGTTGGCACTGGGGTTCTGAGGCATACCACCCAGAGCTCCCACGTGGTCGCCGTTTCAATGTGGGTACTGTCGGAACTCTCGAAGAAGTGCTTGTTGGACCATCACATTCATCGACTGGCGATATGAACCTCTTTGGCGCGCTCCGTAAGGCGATGGCTACATGTGGTTACTCAGATGTGAAGTCATTCCAGCGCGTAGATGTTGTGACGCACCATGGCAAGTAGT
>JBFYJI010000006.1:0-39583 GCA_041311505.1 Candidatus Nanopelagicales bacterium
CACTCTCCGCTCGTGAGGCACAGATTGCTGAGCGAGTCATGAAAGAGGTCCATGCGCGCCTTGGATTCCTTCTCGATGTTGGACTCGACTACCTTTCACTCGATCGTCCAGCGGCAACTCTCTCGGGAGGTGAGGCGCAGCGCATTCGTTTGGCGACACAGATCGGTTCAGGTCTTGTTGGTGTTCTCTATGTTCTCGATGAACCAAGTATCGGACTCCATCAACGCGATAACCGTCGCCTTATCGATACCTTGACCCGTCTACGCAATCTTGGAAATACCTTGATTGTTGTAGAGCATGATGAAGAGACGATTCGCACCGCAGATTGGATTGTCGATATCGGTCCAGGCGCTGGTGAGCACGGTGGGCATGTCGTTGTCTCGGGCTCTTATGACGAGCTTATTAATTCAAAGGAATCCATTACTGGCGCCTATCTTTCAGGTCGCAAGGCGATTGAGATTCCAACTTCACGTCGCCCAGTAGATCCCAAGCGAAAGCTGGTTGTTAAAGGTGCAAAAGAGAATAACTTGAAAGATATCGAAGTTGAGATTCCTCTCGGCCTCTTTGTCTCGGTCACAGGAGTTTCCGGTTCTGGAAAGTCGACCCTTGTTAATGACATTCTCTACACAACGCTTGCCAACAAGCTCAACGGTGCGCGCTTAGTTCCGGGACGTCACCGTACGGTTGCCGGTATTGATCTTCTCGACAAGGTAGTCCATGTTGATCAATCACCTATCGGTCGCACTCCTCGATCCAACCCTGCAACTTATACAGGCGTCTTCGACAAGGTACGCGCTCTCTTCGCTGAGACATCCGAGGCGAAGGTCCGTGGATATCAACAAGGACGCTTCTCCTTTAACGTCAAAGGTGGTCGTTGCGAGAACTGTGCTGGTGATGGAACCATCACAATTGAGATGAACTTCCTTCCAGATGTATATGTCCCATGCGAGGTATGTCATGGTGCTCGCTATAACCGCGAGACACTTGAAGTCCACTACAAAGGAAAGACAATCGCTGAAGTTCTCGATATGCCGATCGAGATTGCGCATACATTCTTCGAGTCAGTCCCTACTATCGCCCGATATCTCAAGACTCTCTGCGATGTGGGTCTTGGATATGTACGTCTTGGACAATCTGCACCGACCCTTTCAGGCGGTGAGGCCCAGCGTGTTAAATTAGCGACAGAGCTACAGCGTCGTTCCACCGGTCGCACGATTTATGTGCTTGATGAACCAACAACAGGTCTCCACTTCGAAGATGTCAATAAGCTTCTCGGCGTTCTTAAGCGCCTGGTTGAGACTGGCAATACCGTTGTAGTCATCGAACATAATCTCGATGTCATCAAATCATCTGACTGGGTGATCGACATGGGTCCAGAGGGTGGATTTAGAGGCGGCACCGTTGTTGCTGAGGGAACACCTGAGGAGGTTGCCAAGGTGAAGGGAAGTTACACCGGTCAATTCCTCGCCGAGATTCTCGCTACCAATCGCCTCTCAGCTCCTGCTGCTAAGAAGAGTTCTACAGCAAAGAAGAAGTAGCGATGGCAGATCCGGCCAGCTATCGCCCTCCTGAGATTCCTGAGGAGCCAGGGGTGTATCGCTTCTATAACAAGAGCGATAAAGTCATTTATGTAGGCAAGGCGAAGAATCTTAAGAATCGACTCAGTACCTACTTTCAATCCAATCTTGCCCAAAAGACATACCGCATGGTGCATGAGGCTGTCCGAGTTGACTGGACTATCGTCAATACAGAGCTCGAAGCGCTTGCTCTCGAATTCTCATGGATCAAGCAGTATCACCCGACCTATAACGTCCAATTTAAGGATGATAAGTCCTATCCATACTTGGCTATCTCACTTGAGGATGAGTACCCACGAATCTTTATCACTCGCAAAGATAAGCGCCCAGGGCTGAAGTACTTCGGTCCATATACCAATGCTTGGGCGCTACGAAATACCTATGAAGTTCTTCTCAAAGTTTTTCCTGTTCGTTCATGTACTGCCGGCAATTTCAAACGTGCGCAGCGAGCCAAACGACAATGCCTCCTCGGTGATATTGGAAAGTGTGCAGCACCATGCGTTGGTTGGGTCTCACAAGAAGAACATCGTGAGATTGCAGTAAAGCTCGATGCCTTTATGGAGGCGGGAATGGAGGATCTCCTTCCAGCAATGCGCGCAGAGATGCTCCTTGCCTCTGAGCGAGAAGAGTTTGAACGCGCGGCTCGCATACGTGATCAGATCGAGTCATTTGAGAAGGCGCAGCGATCCACACAAGGAAATCTCTCCGATGATCTCGATGGAGATTTCATCGCCATTCATGAGGAAGGTCTTCACGCTGCCGGGTCAATTTTTATGGTCAGGCGCGGATCGATTAAGGGATCGCGTTCATGGATCGTTGATCAAGAGCGCACTCTTGAAGGTGATGATCAAGTGGCATCTTTACTCTTTTCAATTTATGGCGATCTCACAACGGAGATTCCTTCCACTATTCACATCAATACTGATCCTGCCGAACCTGTAGCGCTGGGGGAGTGGCTCACTTCGTTAGCAGGTCATAAAGTCACAATTAAGGTGCCGCAACGTGGCGAGAAGGTAGAACTCCTTGAGACTGTAGAGCGCAATGCACATTATGCACTGGTCCAATTCTTAAGTAAGCGCGCCAATGATGCAGCCGTATCAGGTAAAGCCCTAATTGAACTTGAGGATATTCTCGAACTTCCTCGCACACCACTTCGAATTGAGTGTTACGACATCTCCAATATCTCCGGAACTTCTGTTGTGGCGTCGATGGTTGTATTCGAAGATGGACTGGCAAAGAAGAGCGAATACCGACGTTTTGCGATAGATACTTCGACTGCAACAGATGACACCCGTGCGATGCATCAAGTGATTACTCGACGAATGAAGCGCCTCTTGGCTGACCGCAATGTAAACCATAGTGAAGTTGCCGAGACCGGTGGCAAGCTCTCAAAGTTTTCATACCCGCCACAACTCATTGTTGTTGATGGTGGAGCCCCTCAGGTGGCAGCTGCACAGAGAGCTCTTGATGAGCTCGGCATCACGGATATCGCTCTTGTTGGACTTGCCAAGCGCCTTGAAGAGATTTGGCTCCCGTATTCAAGCGATCCAATTATCCTTCCTCGCACTAGCGAAGGCATGTACCTTCTCCAGAGAGTACGAGATGAGGCGCATAGATTTGCTATCACCTTCCATAGAAGCAAACGATCAAAGGTGATGCTCGAATCTCTTCTCGATGAGATACCGCAGTTGGGGGAGTCTCGACGTAGAGCACTGCTCGATAGATTCGGCTCTGTCTCAGCTATTCGAAAAGCGAGCCTTGCCGAACTTGAAGAGACCCCTGGGATTGGCTCAACAATTGCCTCTCTTATCTATCAGCATCTGCAAGCGCTCCAACAGAGCTCTATCGATACAGAGACGGGCGAGATTCTCGATACTTGACCGATAGTGCAGAATAGAGACATGCCACAACGCGAACTATTGATTTTGAGCGGAATGTCTGGTGCCGGCCGATCGACTGTTGCCCACGCCCTCGAAGATCTTGGCTGGCACGTTGTCGATAACCTACCTCCCGCTCTATTGCCAGAGTTAGCAGGGGAGATGGAGAAGACTGAATCATCTGTAGCAGTTGTAGTCGATGTTCGTGGTGGCAAATTCTTCGATGCATTGGCAAGCGCCCTCGCTGAATTGACCTCATCTCACGTGAAGTATCGTCTCCTCTTCCTCGATGCTAGCGATCAAGCTCTTGTGCAGCGATTTGAATCAACGAGGAGACCACATCCACTGCAGTCATCAGATCGAATAGTTGATGGCATCGCACGCGAACGCGAGAAGCTCGAAGATCTACGTGCAAAGGCAGATGTAGTAATTGACACCTCCAATCTCAATGTTCACCAACTCGAGAAGCGCACTGGTGAGATATTTGCCGCAGGAATGGGGAAGGCTCTTCGAGTGAATGTTCTCTCATTTGGTTATAAGTACGGAATTCCCGTCGATGCAGATCTCGTACTTGATTGTCGTTTCATCCCCAATCCTCACTGGATTCCGGAGTTAAGACCACTCTCTGGTCTCGATGATGCGGTCTACTCACACGTACTCAAGAGCGAAGGTGTCTCTGATTTCGTGAGGTCATACGTTGCTGTTGTAGAGAAGATGATCCCTGGATATCTCCAAGAGGGTAAGAAGTATGTGACGATTGCGATTGGTTGTACCGGTGGAAAGCATCGCTCAGTATCCATTGCACGAGAGATTGCATCACAACTCAATCGTGATCATGGAGACTACGCGGTATCAGCACATGCGACCCATCGCGATGTAGGTCGCGAATGAATTCCTCTCCTCGAGTCGTTGCGCTCGGTGGTGGTCATGGCCTTGCGGCAACGCTGACTGCCCTTCGATCAATTACCTCTGAGATCACCGCTGTGGTCACTGTTGCAGATAATGGCGGTTCGAGTGGACGTCTCCGTGAAGAATTTCCGATCATGCCTCCCGGTGATCTTCGAATGGCACTTGCTGCACTCTGTGGAGATGACACCTGGGGGCGCAATTGGGCTGAAATTATGCAATATCGCTTCACTAGCGATGGTGCGATGAATAACCATGCAGTGGGAAATCTATTACTAGCGGCGCTCTGGGATCGTGGCGAAGATGTCGTTGCAGGTCTTGATCATGTGGGTGCACTCCTTAAAGTTGTAGGTCGCGTACTACCTATGAGTGCAGTTCCACTCGATATCAATGCATCATTTGATAACCATGGAGAGATTGTTCAAGCCCATGGCCAGGTTGCAGTTGCAACTACTCCAGGTCGTTTACTTTCACTCTCACTTCTTCCAGAGAATGCACCTGTCAGAGATGAAGTTCTTCAAGCTATTGCAGAGGCCGAATGGATCACCATGGGTCCAGGCTCTTGGTTCTCAAGCGTTCTTCCACACCTGCTTCTGCCGCAACTTCGCGATGCGATTATTCAATCACCAGCGAAGAAGATTCTTCTTCTCAATCTCGACTCATCATCATCTTCTCGAGATGCAGGAGATGCTGGCGAATATGCAGGGTACTCACCTCGTGAACATTGCGAGATCCTTGCAAGCTATGCCCCAGAACTTCGCTTTGATCTCGTCGTGGGGGACTCTCATATGAGCGGCAAGGCAGAGCTTGAGAAATACCTTCACGAGCGAGGCAGCGCCTTCCTTGAGGCTGATTTACGCGATAAAGATGTGACCATTCATCACGATTGCGAGAAATTATCTTCAATTTTCGCTCACATAGCCCGAGAAATGCTGGTTTGATAGCCCCATGGCAATGACAGCTGCGGTCAAAGATGAACTCAGCCGACTCACGATCACCAAACCGTGTTGTCGCAAAGCTGAGGTCTCATCTCTTCTCCGTTTCGCTGGCGGCCTTCATATTGCATCGGGAAAGGTTGTTATTGAGGTAGAACTCGACACCTCACAATCTGCCCGCCGTCTCAAGAAAGATATCGCCGATATCTACGGCCATGATTCCGATCTTGCAGTTCTCTCATCGAGCGGCCTGCGGAAGGGATCTCGTTATGTGGTCCGTGTGATTGAGGCAGGCGAGGCTCTTGCTCGTCAGACAGGCCTCATCGATTCTCATGGTCGACCTGTGCGTGGTCTTCCACCGCAGGTAGTTGCTGCCAATGTATGTGATGCAGAGGCAGCATGGCGAGGTGCTTTTATCGCCCATGGTTCTCTCACTGAGCCAGGTCGTTCATCTTCTCTTGAGATTACCTGCCCAGGGCCAGAGGCAGCACTTGCTCTGGTTGGCGCAGCTCGACGACTCAATATTGTTGCAAAGGCACGTGAAGTTCGCGGCGTCGATCGCGTTGTCATTCGCGATGGTGATGCAATCGGTTCATTACTGACTCGACTTGGCGCACACGAGAGCGTCTTGGCATGGGAAGAGCGTCGGATGCGTCGTGAAGTACGTGCAACAGCAAATCGACTTGCAAACTTTGATGATGCAAATCTTCGACGTTCTGCGCGAGCAGCAGTTGCTGCCGCAGCACGAGTGCAACGAGCTATGGAGATTCTCGGCGAGACGATTCCAGATCATCTCAAAGAGGCAGGGGAGTTGCGTATCGCTCATGGCCAGGCTTCTCTTGAAGAGCTCGGCTCGCTAGCCTCCCCGCCGATGACGAAGGATGCAATTGCAGGTCGAATCCGACGCCTCCTGGCTATGGCAGATAAGCGTGCCGGAGAGCTCGGAATTCCTGATACTGAGGCGGGTCTCTCACCCGATCTACTCGGCGAATAACTCACGCGTAAATATTGGGCTGGTATCCTTGCCTAGTCCCAACGTTGTGGCGCAAGTAAAGCCACCCATTTACTGATTTCACTCTCAATGGCCGTGGGGCTCATCAGGTGAAGTTCACCAAATGCTCAAAATAGATAGAACGAGGTTTAATAATGATTAATGTCGGAATCAATGGTTTTGGCCGCATCGGACGTAACTTCTTCCGCGCAGCTCTCACAAATCCAAATATCAATATCGTAGGTATCAACGACCTCACAGATAATGCAACTCTTGCCCACCTTCTCAAGTATGACTCAATCCTCGGTCGCCTCGGCCTTGAGGTTTCACATACAGAAGACACCATCACTGTTGGTGGAAAGACAATCAAGGTATTTGCAGATCGCGATCCAGCAAACCTTCCGTGGGCATCAGTTGGTGCAGATATCGTTATCGAGTCAACTGGTCACTTCACAAAGGCTGCAGATGCTAAGAAGCACATTGCAGCCGGTGCAAAGAAGGTCATCATCTCAGCTCCTGCAACAGATGAAGACATCACAATTGTTATGGGCGTTAACCACGAGAAGTATGACCCAGCAAACCACAACGTCATCTCAAACGCTTCATGTACTACAAACTGCCTTGCACCAATGGCAAAGGTCTTGGATGAAGAGTTCGGAATCGTCCGCGGTTTGATGACAACAATCCATGCTTACACAAATGATCAGGTAATCCTTGACTTCCCACATAAGGATCTCCGTCGCGCACGTGCAGCTGCAACAAATATCATCCCTAGCTCAACAGGTGCTGCAAAGGCGATTTCACTTGTTCTTCCACAGCTCAAGGGCAAGCTCGATGGCTTTGCAATGCGCGTTCCAGTACCAACAGGTTCTGCAACAGACCTCACAGTTGAGCTTGCAAAGGAAGCAACAGCTGCAGAGATCAACGCTGCGATGGCTAAGGCTGCAGGTGGAGCACTTAAGGGCTTCCTCTCATATACAGAGGATCCAATCGTTTCATCAGATATCGTGACAGATCCATCTTCATGTATCTTCGATGCACAGCTCACTAAGGCAATCGGAACAACCGTCAAGGTTGTTGGTTGGTATGACAACGAGTGGGGCTACTCAAACCGCCTCGTCGATCTCGTTGGTTATGTAGGAAAGAGCCTCTAATTCAATGACTACTTTGGCTGACCTAGATGTTGCTGGCAAGCGCGTATTTCTACGCTGCGATCTCAATGTTCCTCTCAAGGAAGGAAAGATCACAGATGATGGACGCATTCGCGCTTCACTTCCAACTATTAACGCGCTCCTTGCAAAGGGAGCATCGCTAGTAATTGCAGCGCATCTAGGTCGACCAAAGGGTGAGGCAAAGCCAGAGCTCTCATTGGCGCCAATTGCAGTGCGACTCTCTGAGCTTCTTGGAAAGCCAGTGAAGTTCGCTGGAGCTATTACAGGAGCTGATGTCACCACTGCAGCAGAGTCACTTGTTGCAGGCGAAATCCTCCTCCTTGAGAATATTCGCTTTAGCGCAGCAGAGACTTCAAAGGAAGAATCTGAGCGCGCATCCCTTGCTGCAGAGCTTGCCACACTTGCTGATGTATATGTCGGCGATGGATTCGGTGCAGTACACCGTAAACATGCATCAGTATTTGATTTACCAAAACTCCTTCCTCATGCAGCAGGTACGCTCGTTGCAGCAGAGGTTGATGTTTTGAAGAAGCTTACAACCGATCCTGCTCGTCCATACGGAGTTGTGCTTGGTGGAGCGAAGGTCTCAGACAAGCTTGGCGTTATCTCAAACCTTCTCGGCAAGGTTGATGTGATGGCGATCGGCGGAGGAATGGTCTTTACTTTTCTTGCAGCACAAGGTAAAGAGATCGGTAAGTCACTTGTTGAAGCTGAGATGCTCGATACTGTGCGCGGACTTATTCAAGAGGCAGAAGAGAAGAAGGTACGTCTCGTTCTTCCAACAGATATCGTCGTAGCTCCAGCATTTGCAGCTGATTCACCAGCGACAACTGTCTCTGCTGATGCAATCCCTGCAGATCAGATGGGCCTTGATATCGGACCAGATTCAGCGGCTGCTTTTGCCACTGCAATCCGTGAATGTAAGACAGTATTCTGGAATGGCCCTATGGGCGTCTTTGAGTTCGCAGCATTCTCTAACGGAACTAAGGTTGTTGCTCAAGCGTTGACAGAAGTTTCAGGCATCTCAGTTGTTGGTGGAGGAGACTCGGCTGCAGCTGTACGCGCACTTGGATTTAAGGATGAGCAGTTCGGGTATATCTCTACTGGCGGTGGCGCATCGCTTGAATACCTCGAAGGGAAAGAACTTCCTGGACTCAAGGCGCTCGATCTCTAAAGTATTGTTCACGACAGATTTTCACAATAAGTCTCTATCGAAGGAGTAGTAATGCGTAAGCCACTGATGGCCGGTAACTGGAAGATGAATCTCAATCACCTTGAGGCGATTGCAGTTGCACAGAAGCTCGTCTACTCATTGACAGATGCAGATTACGATGCTGTCGATGTAGCGGTTATTCCTCCTTTTACAGATATTCGTTCAATTCAGACAATGGTGGATGGTGATCGCCTCCGCCTCCAGTACGGCGCGCAAGATCTCTCTCCTGAGGCATCAGGAGCATTTACCGGAGATATCTCTGGCTCAATGTTGAAGAAGCTTGGATGCACCTTCGTAGTAATCGGACACTCTGAGCGTCGCGCAATTCACCACGAAGACGATGCGCTGATCAACCGCAAGATTAAGGCTGCCCTTACCAATGAGCTCACACCAATTTTCTGTGTAGGTGAAGAACTTGCTGTTCGCGAGTCAGGGACACATGTCTCTCATGTGATTCGTCAGGTTCGTGCCGGTCTTGAAGGATTTTCAAAGCCAGAGTTGAAGAAGATCGTGATCGCCTACGAGCCAGTCTGGGCGATCGGAACCGGAAAGACAGCAACCCCTGAGGATGCCCAAGAGGTCTGTGCAGCTATTCGTGAAGAGATCGAGCAGATCGGTTCATCTGAGATTGCAGCCAATATGCGCATTCTCTACGGAGGCTCTGTGAAATCCTCCAATATCGTTGAGATCATGAAGCAATCCGATGTAGATGGCGCCCTCATCGGCGGAGCGAGCCTTGATCCTGAGGAACTCGCCAAAATTGCCAAGTTCTACGCTCAGCCAGAGTAAGGAATCGCTCGCTCGATTCGCTATCCTTACCCCCTGACCCTAAGGAGCTTTACGTGAAATTAGCACTATCAATCTTTCTCATCATCACAAGCGTTTTGATGATCCTCCTTGTCCTCCTCCATAAGGGCAAGGGCTCTGGTCTTTCAGATCTCTTCGGTGGTGGAATCTCCTCTAACTATGGTGGCTCATCAGTTGTCGAGCGCAATCTCGATCGCATCACTATCGTTGTCGGTGGCCTCTGGTTTGCAGGCGTTGTCGCTCTCTCACTCGTATTGAAGGGTTAATCCATGGCAAGTGCTATCCGCGGAAGTCGCGTCGGTGCCGGCCCAATGGGCGAGGCAGAGCGCGGCGATCAGATTGAGCGCGCAACAGTCTCGTACTGGTGCGCCAATGGGCATGAAGTCCGTCCCTCATTTGCAGTGGAAGAGACTGTTGTTATTCCAGCTGAGTGGGATTGCCCAAAGTGCGGTCTTCCCGCAGGACGAGATCGCAATAATCCACCAAGCGCTGTCGTCAACGTCCCTTACAAGACTCACCTTGCATATGTGAAGGAGCGTCGCACCGATGCAGAGGGAGCAAAGATTCTTGAAGATGCTCTCCGCAAGCTTCGTGGAGATGACATCGAGTAGTAACTCACAATCACATGGCCTTTGGTGATTGAATTAGAGAGCGCGAGCTGCTTTAAGAATTTCCTCAATACCCGCACTGCGGTTCTTCAGATGAAGACGTAAGAGCGGGTATTGTCGTTTTGCAAGAGCTCTTCCATCACCAAGGCCTTGTGCTGCAACGAGGGTTGCAAAGGTGAAGTCGCGACCTGGAATCTCGAAGTCACAATCTACCTCGCCGGTGATCTGAATAAATGTTCCGTTGGGCTGTCCAGCCTTATGGAACTGACCCGTTGAGTGCATAAATCGTGGACCCCAACCAAATGTTGTAGGACAGCCCGAAAGGCGAGCGATATGTCTGCGTAGCTCTTCAAGAGCGGCATCATCTATTCGATCTAGGTAGGCCATGATTGCTATATATCCATCACTTTTCACAGTTGAGGCGATCTCCTTAAGGGCGCTAGCGATATCGCTTCCTCTTCCAAAGATTTCGACGTCACTTTCAACTGCATCAGCTGTGAGAGTTGGAACTTGAGTTGCACCTGAACCCTTCCACTCTGAAAGGAGTGCAAGTGTCTGCTCCTTCGCCTCGGTGACATTGGGTTGATTGAAGGGATCAATCTCAAGAGCTGCACCGAGAATCGCTGTGACCCACTCCCAGAAGATGAAGTGGGCGCCTAGTGGAGCGACAACGTTAAGGTCAGCTCCTGCCTCGGAGAATGCAACGGTAAATGCGCCGCCGACTGCAGCTGTTTCAACCGATTCAGCGACGATAGGAAGGCGACCTTTTCCATCTTTTCCCGTTGACTCTGCAATGAGCTGTTCGATCCAATCAGAGAGGCCAGGCACCTCTGAACCATGATCTGTGAAGCCAATATATTGCCCTGCAACCTCTGAGAAGAGATATGCAACGTCGAGGATTACCTCATCAAAAGCGAGGAAGTGTCCCTTAGCTATTGCAGCATCTTCTAAGACTTGCCAGATATTGATACCGGCAAGAGCAGCAGGGACGGCACCAAAAGCGCTCAAGGCGCTAAATCGACCACCAACATTGGGATCAGCGTTGATAACCGAGAACCCATTGCTACGCACCTCGACATCGAGGGGAGAGCCTGGATCTGTTACAAAGACGATGTGATTGATTGCAGGCAGCCCTGCCTCTTCAACCTTTGCCTGAAAGAGTGCGCGTTGAGAGGAGGTTTCAATGGTCGATCCTGATTTAGAGCTGACGACAAAGACAGTCTTTGAGAGATCGCTATTGAGAGCATGCGCAATGTAATTGGGGTCAGTCGAATCGACGATAGTGATTTCTCGAGAGAATGTCTTGGAAAGAACTTCAGGTGCAAGCGATGATCCCCCCATTCCGCAGAGGACGACTCTCTCCGCGAAAGCAAATTTTCTTGCGAGCTCATCTACATCAGTGCGCAGTGAAGGCGTAGTCTCAGGAAGATCGACCCAATTAAGGCGGATTGCAGCCTCTGCGGTGGCATCAGGTCCCCATGTGGTTGCATCCTTCTTGGCGATGCGATGGTGCACTTCGCGAAGATATTGATAGCGAGATGATGTGCGATCTACGCGTTCGAGAGCTGAACCTGAAACCTTTATTGTCATCGTTTTTCCTTACTTCAAAGCGGCTTCAATATCGCCAACGATGCGATCGACCGTGAAACCAAATTCAGTGAAGAGCTTGCCAGCACCAGCGGATGCGCCAAAGTGATCGATAGAGATGATGACTCCAGAATCTCCAACATACTCACGCCATCCCTGAGCGATTCCAGCTTCGACGCTTACGCGAAGTTTGGCGCTCTGTGGAAGTACTGAGTCGCGGTAGGAGAGTGGTTGCTCGTTAAACCACTCAAGACATGGAGCGCTCACTACACGAGTTGAAATCCCCTTGGCTTCAAGGGCGCTCTGAGAATCGAGAGCGAGAGCTACTTCAGATCCGGTGGCGATGATGACAACATCTGGATTCGCTGATGCCTCTTTAAGGATATATGCACCTTTATCCACGCCACTTGCAGCGCCATGTGTACTGCGGTCGACAGTGCGAAGGTTCTGGCGTGAGAGGAAGAGGCCAGCAGGCTTCTTGCGATTGAGTATTGACTTCCATGCCTCACGGACCTCATTGCCATCTGCTGGACGAATCACAGCAAAGTTCGGGATCGCTCGCATTGCGGCGAGGTGCTCAATGGGTTGGTGAGTAGGACCATCTTCGCCGAGACCAATAGAGTCGTGAGTCCATACAAATGTTGTTGGAATATCCATAAGAGCGGCAAGTCGTGCAGTAGGGCGCATGTAGTCGCTAAATACTGCAAACGTTCCACCGAAGGTGCGAGTCAATCCATGGAGAGTAATTCCGTTGAGAATAGAGCCCATTGCATGCTCACGGATTCCGAAGTGGATGATGCGGCCATATGGATCGGCATCTTTCATCGCACTAGAGATGGGAAGGAAAGATTTACCGCCCTCAATAGTGGTGTTATTGGACTCTGCAAGATCTGCAGAGCCTCCCCAGAACTCAGGAAGAGCCTTTGCAATTGCATTGATGACATGTCCTGACGCTGCGCGAGTTGCAACATCTTTTCCTGCCTCAAACTCCGGAAGTGCGCTATCCCAGCCAGCGGGAAGCTCGCGCTTTACTAAGCGATCAAGGAGGGCAGCCTTATCTGGATTTGTTGATTTCCATGTTGCATAGCGAGAGTTCCACTCTGAATGCGCAGCAGCTCCACGCTCTTTTACTGCGCGCACATGAGCAAATACATCTGCTGGCATCGCAAATATCTCATCAGGGTTGAGACCGAGCTCTACCTTCGTTGCTGCTATCTCCACATCGCCGAGAGCAGAACCATGTGACTTTGCTGTTCCGCGAAGTTTTGGCGCAGGCCAAGCAATAACAGAGTGCATACGGATGAGAGATGGCTTAGTGGTTTCTGCCTTTGCCGCAACTATGGCAGCATCAAGTGCAACGAGATCGATATTTCCATCTGCTAGAGATGCAACTTCTTGGACGTGCCAGCCGTATGCGCGATAGCGAGCAGCAACATCTTCTGTAAAGGCAACGTGGGTATCGCCCTCGATGGAGATTCGGTTATCGTCATAGATCATGTTGAGATTGCCAAGCGCCTGTGTTCCAGCAAGTGAAGATGCTTCGCCACTCACACCTTCTTGAAGATCTCCATCAGAGCAGAGAACCCAAATATCGTGATCAAAGAGAGAAGTTCCTGGAGCTGCAGTTGGATCTAGTAATCCGCGCTCATAACGTGATGCCATCGCCATTCCGACCGCTGTTGCAACACCAGCACCGAGAGGGCCAGTTGTTGTCTCTACGCCGGCTGTGTGTCCATACTCAGGATGGCCTGGAGTCTTAGAGCCCCAGGTGCGGAAAGTTTGCATATCTTCCATCTCAAGGCCGTAACCGCTGAAGAAGAGTTGTGTATAGAGCGTGAGTGAAGAGTGACCACAGGAGAGCACGAATCGATCACGACCTAACCACTGTGGGTCTGCAGGATCATGTCGTAGATGGCGCTGGAAGAGGTTGTAGGCAACGGGCGCCAATGACATTGCTGTTCCTGGGTGGCCATTGCCAACCTTCTGCACAGCATCCATTGCGAGTGCGCGTGCATAGGCAACTGCGCGATCATCGAGTTCAGTCCATCCGTTGATTGCTGTCATTTTCTCTCCACCTATGGCTCTCTACTGTGCACTTCTATAGAACTGAGTTAAACGTATTCGCCACGCTGCGATCCAGAGAAGGGAAGAGCCCAGGAGGTGGGCAATCACGAGGAGCTCTGGGACTCCTAATAGATACTGAATAAAGCCTATCGCTCCTTGTGCCAGAGATATGGCAAGGAATATATAGAGATATCGCTGTGTATCGCCTTGAAAATTACTCCACTTGCGATAGATGCCGGCGATGGTCAAAAGTACGAGAGCCACAACGAGGAAGCCATGGATGGCAGCTACTGTTGCAATGGCAATCTTCAGGCGCGGAGCATCAGCATCTCCTGCATGAGGTCCTGCACCGGTGACCAGAGTTCCAGCGGCAATCACAACAAGGGTGAGCACGGTGTGGAGAGAGATAAAGGTGGAGCTCTTCGGACTCTCAATTCGCAAAGCACGCGATCTCATCACAAAGGAGTAAGCACCAGCGATCAAGGCGATCGATAACAAGAAGTGCGATGCAACAGAGAGGGGGTTGAGTTTGGTGAGGACGGTAATGCCGCCGAGTATTCCTTGGCCGAAGATTCCGCCAATCTGCGCAAGAGCAAGAAGTCGGAGATCGCTTCTTCCAGCCAGAAGGACAGCGATGAGCGCCGCCACTGCTGCAAAGAGAAGGGCAAATGTAAGAAGTCGATTGCCAAACTCAATCCATGAGTGAAGTGTTCCTTCAAGCTGGCCTTTGACGGGGGTAAATGAATCTCCCGTGCACTCAGGCCACGTTGGACATCCAAGGCCAGACCCCGTCACTCGGACAGCTCCACCGGTGAGGATGAGGAGAGCTTGAAGGGTGAGGAGGAGGCGCGCTACCGGCGTCAGGAGTCGGGAGGCGGTCATAGCTGTAAGCCTACTCAAAGTGGGAGCGCGCCAAGTGGCAAGGGGGAGGGAATTACGTCACAATACTGTTGTGAAAATCGATGACCTCAGCACTCGCAATGCTGTCGCCCGCTCAGTCCTTGAGAACGGGCCATCGACTGCTGTCTCTATTGGAGAGCGCCTCGGCCTGACACCTGCGGGAGTGCGTCGTCACCTCGATCATCTCATTGAGGATGGAATCCTTGAGGCGCGCGAACCTCATAGCGCTCTTATTCGGGGGCGCGGCCGCCCCTCAAAGGTCTTCATCATGACCGATCGAGGACGCGAAAAGTTTGAACATTCTTATGATGATTTAGCTGTTGCAGCGCTTCGCTTTATCACTGCGCAATCAGGGCCGCATCTAGTCAATATCTTTGCAAAGTTTCGTGCAGATGAGATGGGGCGCAGGGCGCAACAGGTATTGAGTAAGAGCAAGAATAGGAATGAAGCTCTTGCGACATTTCTCACCGATGAAGGTTATGCAACAAATGTGCAATCACGTGAGTTAGGCGAGGAGCTCTGCCAACATCACTGCCCAATTGCTCACGTTGCTGCTGAGTTTCCGCAGCTCTGTGAGGCAGAGACTGAGCTCTTCTCATCACTTCTCGGTACACACGTTCAGAGACTTGCAACGATCGCACATGGCGATGGAGTCTGCACAACGTTTATTCCACAAGTACATAGCAAGGCAAAGACATCACACGGTAAGCAATTAGCAGCAGGAAAGGCGCGCTCATGACAACTGCACACCCAGAGCTAGAAGGACTCGGTAATTACGAGTATGGATGGTCTGATGGAAATGATGCCGGCACCAATGCAAAGCGTGGTCTCAATGAAGAGGTAGTTCGAGATATCAGCGCAAAGAAGTCAGAGCCCGAGTGGATGCTCGATCTTCGCCTCAAGGGGCTTAATCTATTTGATAAGAAGCCGATGCCTTCTTGGGGTTCAGATCTCTCCGGAATCTTCTTCGACACAATCAAGTACTTCGTGCGCTCTACTGAGAAGCAAGCTGCAACTTGGGATGACCTTCCTGAGGAAATCAAGAACACTTACGATCGACTCGGTATCCCTGAGGCAGAGAAGCAGCGCCTCGTCTCAGGTGTTGCAGCTCAGTATGAGTCAGAGGTTGTGTATCACTCAATCCGCGAAGATCTTGAGAAGCAGGGCGTTATCTTCCTCGATACAGATACCGCACTGAAGGAGCACCCAGAGCTCTTCAAGCAGTACTTTGCAACCGTCATCCCAGTTGGTGATAACAAGTTCGCAGCTCTCAATACTTCAGTCTGGTCGGGTGGGTCATTTATCTACGTGCCTAAGGGAGTTCATGTAGATATTCCATTGCAGGCTTACTTCCGTATTAATACTGAGAATATGGGTCAATTTGAGCGCACACTCATCATCGCTGATGAGGATTCATATATCCATTATGTTGAGGGATGTACTGCGCCAATCTATAAGTCAGATTCTCTCCACTCGGCAGTTGTTGAGATTATCGTCAAGAAGGGTGCGCGCGTTCGCTACACCACGATTCAAAACTGGTCTAACAACGTCTACAACCTTGTGACAAAGCGTGCACTCTGCGAAGAAGGCGCAACAATGGAGTGGGTCGATGGAAATATCGGCTCAAAGGTCACAATGAAGTATCCAGCGGTGATGTTGATGGGTCCTCACGCAAAGGGAGAGACTCTCTCTCTTGCATTTGCAGGTCCAGGTCAGCACCAAGATTCTGGAGCAAAGATGGTCCACGCAGCTCCATATACATCTTCATCAGTCATCTCGAAGTCTGTTGCACGTGGTGGAGGTCGTACTTCCTACCGTGGACTCGTTCAGATCAATGAAGGAGCACATCACTCAGCTTCGACTGTGAAGTGCGATGCCCTTCTTGTCGACACTATCTCTCGCTCCGATACCTATCCTTATGTTGATATCCGCGAAGATGATGTCTCTATGGGCCATGAGGCAACTGTCTCTAAGGTTTCAGATGACCAACTCTTCTATCTCATGTCGCGTGGCCTCGATGAAGATGAAGCGATGGCGATGATTGTTCGTGGTTTTATCGAGCCAATTGCCCGTGAGCTACCGATGGAGTATGCGCTTGAACTTAATCGACTTATCGAACTTCAAATGGAAGGAGCAGTCGGTTAATGACAACTCTTCAGAGCAATCTCCTTGAAAATCACACTCCGACCGGACGTGAAGAGGCGTGGAGATTTACACCACTCAAGCGTCTCGGCGGCCTCCACGATGGAAGTGCAAAGCCAGAAGATCGTCATTCACTCGCACTGAAGTCAGAGAAAGTTGCTGGCATCTCCTTTACCCGCGGACCAGTCTCAGCAATCGCTCCGAGTGATGATGCAATTGTGACTCGAGTGCGCAACCACAGCGCAGAGGGCGCGATTCTCGCCATTGATAAGAATGCAGTTATCGATCAGCCAATCTTCCTCAACCGCACATCAGGTGGAGTCGAAACTGCTGAGCTCTCACGTGTTCAGATCAAGGTGGGTGAGCATGCAAAGGCCACAGTCATCCTCGAGAACGCGGGCGATGCACTTCTCGCAGAAGACCTTGAGATTCATTGCGCGCCAGGATCTGATCTCACATTTATCTCTCTTCAAGAGTGGGATAGCAAGGCAATCTATGCTGCTCGACACAATGCAGTTGTCGATCGTGATGCATCGCTCAGAGCGATTCACGTGACGGTTGGAGGAGATGTTGTTCGCATCCTTCCTACTGTGCAATTTGCAGGTCCAGGTGCCTCTGTTGATCTACAGGGTGTTTACTTTGCAACGTCTGGTCAATTCTTCGAGAACCGCATCCATGTCGATCATGCGGTCCCACATGCAAAGTCAAATGTTAATTACAAGGGCGCTCTCGCGGGGGAGAAGGCACACACTGTCTGGATTGGTGATGTATTTATCCGTGCAGCTGCAGAAGGCACAGATACCTACGAGCTCAACCGCAACCTCCTCCTCACAGATGGTTCTCGTGCAGATTCAGTTCCAAATTTGGAGATCGAGACTGGAGAGATCGTTGGTGCAGGACATGCATCAACGACAGGTCGCTTCGACGATGAGCAGCTCTTTTATCTCATGTCTCGCGGTATCGAAGAGGCAGATGCCCGTCGCCTTGTTGTCCGTGGATTCTTCAATGAAGTCATCTCACTCATCGATGATGAAGTAGTGCGTGAGCGATTAATGGCGCGCATCGATAGCGATCTCGAAAAGGCAGGTAAGTAAGTGCCAGATCTTTCATTTGCATCACTTACACCGGGAAAGCCAGTACGTATTGAGAAAGATGGAGAGTCAATCTGCGTCGCACGTATTGGTGATGAGGTCTTCGCAATCGGAGATACCTGTAGCCACTCAGATGCATCTCTCGCAGAGGGCGATATCACTGATTTCAAAATCGAATGTTGGCTCCATGGAGCAGAGTTTGATCTCCGTACTGGTGAGGCCCTCACTCCACCAGCAGTCATGGCAGTAAAGAAATATTCAGTAACCGTTGACGGAGACTCCGTCACGATCGAGAAGTAATGGAGTCCGTAATGAGCACACTAGAAATTCGTGGTTTAAAGGTAACTGTCGATACAGAGCAGGGCGTGAAGGAGATCCTTAAGGGTGTCGATCTCACTATTAAGTCTGGCGAGACACATGCAATCATGGGTCCCAACGGTTCTGGTAAGTCAACACTCGCATACTCCATCGCTGGCCATCCAAAGTACACAATCACTGGCGGAACAGTGACACTCGATGGTGCTGATGTCCTTGAGATGTCAGTGGATGAGCGAGCCAAGGCAGGACTCTTCCTTGCTATGCAGTACCCAGTCGAAGTTCCAGGAGTCTCTGTCTCTAACTTCCTTCGCACAGCAGCAACGGCTCTTCGCGGTGAAGCTCCTAAGCTCCGCGAATGGGTCGGTGAGGTAAAGACAGCGATGGAGGGTCTCAAGATGGATCCTTCCTTTGCGCAGCGCAATGTCAACGAAGGATTCTCAGGTGGAGAGAAGAAGCGCCACGAGATCATGCAACTTGAACTTCTCAAGCCAAAGTTTGCGATTCTCGATGAGACTGACTCTGGTCTTGATGTCGATGCACTGCGCATAGTCTCTGAAGGTGTTGTTCGTGCGAAGGAAGCCAATAACCTTGGCGTACTTCTTATCACTCACTACACACGCATCCTTCGTTATATCCAGCCAGACTTTGTGCACGTCTTTGCCGCAGGTAAGGTCGTAGAGCAAGGCGGCCCAGAGCTTGCTGAGAAGCTCGAAGCCAATGGCTATGCAGAGTATGTAGGTGCTTGATGTCTTTTGACCCGGTTGCTCTGCGTCGTGATTTTCCGATCTTTGATCGGACTATTCGCGATGGAAAGCGCCTTGTCTATTTAGACTCTGGAGCTACAAGCCAGAAGCCCCAATCAGTCATTGATGCTGAGCTAGATTTCTATCGCTTGCATAATGCAGCGGTTCACCGTGGCGCTCATCAATTGGCTGAAGAAGCGACTGATATCTACGAAGGCGCACGAGCTGTTGTTGCCGACTTTATTGGTGCAGATGAGAACGAGGTTGTCTTTACAAAGAGCGCTACTGAATCTCTCAACCTCGTTGCCTATGCAATGGGTAACGCTCCAGTTGGTAATCGTTTTCACCTTACAGCAGGGGATTCAATCGTTGTTACCGAGATGGAGCATCACGCCAATCTCATTCCCTGGCAGCAATTGGCAGCCCGCACAGGTGCAACGCTGAAGTGGTTTGAGGTAGATAGCGAAGGTCGTCTCGATCTCAGCGCTATCGATACCCTCATCAATGAGAAGACAAAAGTTGTTGCCCTTACACATCAATCCAATGTTCTCGGAACTATTAATCCACTCGAAGCGATTGTGAAGCGGGCACACAAAGTTGGAGCGGTAGTTGTGCTCGATGCATGTCAATCAGTTCCTCATATGTCAGTTGATGTGAAGAAGTTAGATATTGACTTCTTAGCATTCTCTGGACATAAGGCGCTCGGCCCAACAGGTGTCGGAGTTTTCTGGGGTAAGGCATCGCTTCTTGAAGAACTTCCTCCATTCCTCACTGGTGGATCGATGATCGAGACAGTAACGATGACTACGGCATCGTGGGCACCTGCTCCTCGCAAATTCGAAGCCGGCGTTCCTAATATGGCTCAAGCAGCAGGGTTGGCTGCAGCCCTTCAGTATCTCTCCGCAGTTGGTCTTGAAGAGATTCATCGCCATGAAATTGTACTCACCTCGTATCTCCTTGAGAAGTTGCAGGAGATTGAAGAGCTCAAAGTTATTGGTCCGGCAAATACTCTCGATCGCGGTGGCACAATCTCATTTACTTTTGGAGATATTCATCCCCATGACCTTGGCCAATTCTTGGATAGCCAAGGAATAGCGGTACGAACAGGTCATCACTGTGCATGGCCACTCAATCGCAAGATGGGTGTCCCTGCAACTACCCGTGCATCCCTCTATCTCTACAACACTCTCGAAGATTGTGATGCGCTGGTCGCAGGAATACGTTCAGCAGGAAGGTATTTTGCGAGATGATGCAGCTCGATAATCTCTATCAAGAGGTGATTCTCGATCATTACAAGAATCCGCAGAATAAGAGCCTTCGTTCAGATAATGATGCGCAGGTACATCACGTCAATCCCAGTTGTGGCGATGAGGTAACTCTCGGAGTAAAGCTTGATGGCGATTCAGTCGCCTCCATCAATTGGGATGGTGTCGGCTGCTCTATTTCACAAGCGAGTACATCGATCATGAGCGATCTCCTCGTTGGTAAGAGCCTGGAGGAAGCCAATCTCATTTCAGAGGACTTTCTCCATCTCATGCAGAGCAAAGGTGCAGAAGAAGGTAATCCTGAGGTTTTAGAGGATGCGGTCGCTTTGGCTGGGGTTTCAAAATATCCCGCACGTATTAAATGTGCGCTGTTGGGATGGATGGCATTTAAGGATGCAACTGTGCAAGCGCGCAGTGCTGAAGAGAAGTAGGATGCGGATATGGTTGCAAAGGTAGATGATGTTACAGAGGCGATGAAGGATGTCGTCGACCCTGAACTCGGAATCAATGTCGTTGATTTAGGTCTTATCTATGACGCTATGGTTGATGAGAACAATATTGCAGTTCTCAATATGACTCTGACATCAGCTGCGTGCCCATTGCAGGATGTTATTGAGGATCAAACTCGTCAAGCGCTTGCGCCACTCGTAGATGATGTTCGCATCAATTGGGTGTGGATGCCACCTTGGGGTCCTGACAAGATTACTGACGATGGCCGCGAACAGCTTCGCGCACTCGGTTTCACTGTCTGATTTCCATTAGTAGCCATTCGTGAGCCAACATCAGATCTGGATGACGATGCGGTCTATGACCGCCGATCCCTCCCTTAAGAGCCAGAAGCTCAAGAGCGGCACCCTCAAGCGAATATTCACCTATGCTCGACCATACAAGAAATGGATAGCGCTCTTCCTCTGCACTGTAGTAATCGATGCGGTCCTTATCGTCACAACTCCGCTTCTTCTCCGCAGACTTATCGACCAAGGAGTCATCCCGAAGGATGGAGCGCTGGTCACTGAGCTGGCTCTCATCGTTGGCTTTCTTGCGATACTCGATGCCGCCTTCAATATCGTGGGTCGTTGGTTCTCAGCTCGTATTGGTGAGGGCCTTATCTATGACCTACGGAGCGAACTTTTTGCTCATGTGCAGAGACAGTCGATCGCGTTCTTTACGCGCACTCAAACTGGCGCGTTAATCTCTCGACTCAATAGTGATGTCATAGGAGCGCAACAGGCCTTTACCGCCACACTCTCGGGCGTAGTCAGTAATGTCATTAGCCTCGTTTTGGTAGTCGGAACAATGGCGCTGCTCTCGTGGCAGATCACCGCTATTTCGCTCATCCTTCTGCCGCTCTTCATATACCCAACCAAGTGGGTTGGTAAGCGGATCCAATCGCTTACCCGTGAGTCCTTTGACCTCAATGCAAAGATGTCGAGCACGATGACCGAACGATTCAATGTCTCTGGAGCGATGCTCGTATCTCTCTACGGTAAACCAGAGAGTGAATCACAGCTCTTCCGCACTAGAGCTCGCAAAGTTGCAGATATGGGTATCGAGGTTGCGATGCTCAATCGACTCTTCTTTATCTCTCTTACCAGTGTTGCTGCAGTAGCTACCGCCTTTGCCTACGGCTTCGGTGGCCATCTTGCAATCAATGGAAGTATCACTGTCGGTACCTTGCTTGCGATCACCGCACTTCTCGCTCGTCTCTACGGACCATTAACAGCTCTCTCTAATGTGCGTGTGGATGTGATGTCATCTCTTGTCTCATTTGAGCGCATCTTTGAAGTGCTCGATCTACACCCAATGGTCACAGAGAAGAGTGAGGCGGTAGAGCTCAGTGGAGGACCAGCCGAAGTTGAGGTGAAGAATCTCCGATTCTCATATCCAAGGGCGGAAGAGATCTCGCTCGCATCACTCGAATCAGTTGCAAAGCAAGAGATACAGGTAAGTGGAGAGATCCTGCGAGGCATTACATTCACTGCGCGCCCAGGCACTATGACAGCGATTGTTGGTCCATCAGGTGCAGGTAAGACAACTCTCAGCGCGCTACTTCCGCGGCTCTATGATGCAACAGAAGGTTCAATCTCGATTAATGGGGTGGATATCCGCGATTTCACATTGCAATCGCTCCGAGATCAGATTGGCGTTGTCGCGCAAGATCCCCATCTCTTCCACGAGACCATCGCTGAAAATCTCCGTTATGCCAAGAGCGATGCAACCGATAGCGAGCTGATTGAGGCGTGTAAAGCTGCTCAGATCTGGAGCCTCGTTGAGAGCCTTCCAAATGGGTTCGACACAATGGTGGGTGAGCGCGGACATCGACTCTCAGGTGGTGAAAAGCAGCGTCTCGCTATTGCTCGTATGCTCTTGAAGGCTCCTTCTATAGTGATCCTTGATGAAGCGACAGCACATCTCGACTCAGAAAATGAAGACCTTGTTCAAGCTGCTCTCAAGAGCGCCCTCGTAGGCCGTACTTCAATAGTCATTGCACATCGATTGAGCACAGTGATGGACGCTGATCAGATTCTCGTAATGAGCGATGGAGAGATAGTGGAGTCAGGTACCCACCTAGAGCTGATGAAGAGCTCAGGACTCTACTCAGATCTCTTCTCTCGCCAAGACCTCACGGCGAATCAATAAACGTCCGTAGATAACAAGCCCGGCAAATATCAGCCATTGCAGGGCATATGCAAAATGTGGTCCATCTGAAAGCTCAGGAACTTCTGCGACAACTTCTGGAGTGAGCTCAGGGCGATCGCCTTCGATGAGATCAAGATAGAAGTCAGAGTCAATTCCTTGACTTGCATTAGAAGATTGAGCGTTGACTTCAGAGATTAATCCGCCGCTCTTTCCAGTTGGAATTGCAAAGAAGTTTCCTTGGGGAAGAGATGTATCGAGACGAATACGCCCAACAATAATGACGACCCCTTCTGGAACAGTGGGAATCTTCGGCTTCTCACTCGCCGTTGCTCCAGCCTGCACCCAACCACGATCTACCCAGAATTGATCCCCAGCGAGAGAGGTAAAAGCGGTGAGAAGTTCAAAGCCATACTTACCTTCGAAGTAGTGGTTTCTCAGAAGTATCTGGCGATCTTGATGGAATTGACCTTGAACTCGGACGCGTTGCCACTCATTCTCTGCATATGTTCCAGTGAGTTGAGCAAGATCAACAACTGGCTTATCAATGTGGGATGTGATTTGGCTATTTCGATCATGGCGAGCGGTTCCACGATGAAATTGCCACTGCGCTGCCCAGAGACAGCCTGCAATCAAAGTGAGAGCGATGAGCGATTTAACGAGTGAATAATCCTCGCGAACTTTCTCTCTACTCAATGCCCTGTGGTCTCTTACTCAAAATGTTTGCACCTGGAAAAACAGTCTCTCTTCCCGCATTGGCAACAACGACTGCGATGTAGGGAAGGATCATCGCCCCTGCAAGTGCAAACCAGCGAAATGGAGAGGGGAGTGCAACTGTAAGGAGGAAGCAGATTGTGCGAATCGACATAGAGAGGAGATATCTCTTCTGCCGAGCTGCAAGATCGCCACTTAATCTGGCAGGCGCTGATGTAATGGAGAAAGCCTCTTGACCTTTTTTACTAGAGCCTGCTGAGCGTTTCATAGGCTAAGAGTAGGAGGCGCGAGGGGGATATGTACGCTGAAAATCGTACTTACGCTGGGGTAACGAGTAAGTTTCCTCTCATGAGTGAAACATCTAGCGCACCTTCTATTGCGCTCGTCACAGGTGGAAACCGTGGAATTGGCCTTGCGATCGCAACAAGCTTGAAGGCCGCTGGCCATCGAGTCGTCATTACCTATCGCAGCGGAACCCCACCTCAAGGATTTGATGCCGTTCAGATGGATGTGACATCGACTGAATCTGTCGAAGCAGCTTTCGCCCAGATCGAGAGCAGTATCGGACAGCCCGAAATCATCGTCGCAAATGCAGGAATCACCAAAGACACTCTCGTGATGCGTATGAGTGATGAGGATTTTGAGAGCGTTATCAATGCAAATCTCACAGGAGCATTCCGTGTCTCCAAGCGGGCAGTGAAGGGGCTTCTCAAGCTCAAGCGTGGACGGCTCATCTTTATAGGTTCCGTTGTAGGAGGGGTAGGCGCAGCTGGACAGGTCAACTACTCAGCTTCAAAATCAGGATTGCTCGGAATGGCGCGATCATTTGCTCGCGAATTAGGAAGTCGTGGAATCACTGCAAATGTGATTGCACCAGGCTTTGTCGAGACCGATATGACCGCTGAGCTCGATGAGAAACGACGCGCAGATATTCAAGGTCAGGTCCCTCTTGGGCGTTTCTGTAGCCCGGATGAAATTGCATCTGTCGTAAAATTTATCGCTTCACCAGAAGCGAGCTATATCACCGGAGCCCTCATTCCGGTCGATGGCGGATTGGGAATGGGTCATTGATATGGGAATCCTTCAAGGCAAGAACATCCTCGTAACGGGTGTACTGACAGATGGATCGATTGCATTTCATATAGCGCGACTTGCACAAGAAGAAGGTGCAAATGTCGTTCTCACTGGATTTGGACGCGGACTCAGCCTCACAACTCGTATTGCAGGTCGACTTCCACAACTTCCTCCCATCATCGAACTCGATGTCACCAATCAAGAGCATCTTGATGGTCTTGCAGATGAAGTTCGCAAGCATCTTCCACACCTTGACGGTGTCGTGCACTCAATCGGTTTTGCTCCAGAGTCAGCTCTTGGCGGCAACTTCCTCAACACTGAGTGGCCAGATGTTGCAACTGCCTTTCAAATTTCAGCGTACTCATTGAAATCACTTACTCTCGCTTGTCGCCCTTTGATGGTCAATGGCGGCTCTGTAGTCGGGCTTGATTTCGACGCACAGGTAGCGTGGCCACTCTATGACTGGATGGGTCCTGCCAAGGCTGCGCTAGAAGCAACGAGCCGATACCTTGCTAAATATCTCGGCGGCGAGAATATTCGTGTCAACCTCGTAGCAGCAGGTCCTATCAGCACAGTTGCTGCCAAGTCGATCCCTGGATTTGCGCGCTTTAAGGAGCTCTGGGATGAACGTAGCCCGATGACATGGGATGTCACTGATCCTGTTCCTGCAGCGCAAGCATCGATTGCCCTATTGAGTGATTGGTTCCCAAAGACAACGGCGGAAATTATCCACGTCGATGGTGGTTACCATGCAATGGGTGGCTAAGAGGGAAGTTCTAACGCTCTCGATATTACTTTCACTTCTCCTTCTCTCATCAATCTTTCTCACCGTTTCAGCGGTCAATGAAGGTGATCGAGATATTGTCGTGACAAGTTGCTTTGAAAGTAGCACCGCAACAATTCGAGTTACAGCAGATGGCAAATGTGCACCCAATCTCATTTCATTAGGATCTGGTCCGCTCACCGAGAGCGCGACTGCGTCTGGAGAGATAGAAGAGGCGCATCCGCTACTCGTCTCACGTTTTGAAGCTGCAGCGATAGCAGCTGAACTAGATGACGTGCATCTCTACATCACCTCTGGTTTTAGAACACGTGAGAGGCAAGCTCAACTCTTCGCTAGAGAGGTTGCACAACGGGGAAGTGAGAGCGAAGCGGCGAAATGGGTTCTTCCTCCACAGTACTCACATCATCCACGTGGACTCGCACTTGATATCAACTATCCGGGAGATCCCGTCGGTGCACAGTGGCTTGAGAAGAACGGTTCAAGATTTGGACTCTGTAGGGTCTACCAGAACGAGTGGTGGCATTTTGAAGGAGTCATCGCTCCTGGGAGGAAGTGCCCTGCCATGGCAGCCAATGCCCTGGTCGATATCCCGGATCACGCTCCAATTTCCTAATTTCCACCCCTTCCTTTAGACTCTCCCCAGACCGGTAGCTTCGGCTGCTGCAAGTGGAGATCGCACTCCCACCTTCATCGCTATGGCGAGCTGGTATGTCGAGCAGGCCTTCTAGGCCTCGCCTCTTCTGTGCGCTCTCACCTTTCGGCGCAGGTGCTACATAAACCAAGAGACAGAGGAGCGAAAATCACCACTGACCCGCGCATCAATGATCGAATCCGCACACCGCAGGTTCGTCTGATCAATTACACAGGCGAGCAGATCGGCGTTGTAGATATCGAGGCAGCTTTGGCGATGGCAGATGAAATCGGCTTAGATCTCGTAGAGATCGCAGCTGAGGCCAATCCACCCGTATGCAAGATCATGGACTTCGGAAAGTACAAGTACGAAGTTGCACAGAAGGCACGCGAAGCACGTCAAAACCAGACACACATTGTTGTTAAGGAAGTTCGTCTTACGCCAAAGATTGAAAATCACGATTATGAGACAAAGCGCTCTGCAGTCGAGAAGTTCCTCAAAGGTGGCGACAAGGTGAAGATCACTATGAAGTTTCGTGGACGTGAACAGACTCGCCCTGAGTTAGGTTTCAAGCTCTTGCAACGTCTTGCAGAAGATGTCAAGGAGTTTGCCTTTGTTGAGTTCGCCCCAAAGCAAGAGGGACGAAATATGACAATGGTGCTCGGTCCGACCAAGAAGAAGACCGAAGCGGTTGCAGAGCAGAAGGCGGCGCGAGCTGCCAAGGCGAAGGCAGCTGAAGAAGCTGCAGAATAAAGTTTTGCGAAGAGATAAGAGGAGATAGAAATGCCAAAGATGAAGACCCACAGTGGCGCGAAGAAGACTTTTCGCGTAACAGGTTCAGGAAAGATCATGCACGAGCGTGCAGGTAAGCGCCACCTTTTGGAGCACAAGTCATCACGCGTCACACGTCGTATGAGCCAAGAGCAGTCTGCAAAGCCAACCGTCACAATGACAGCCAAGCGCATGCTTGGTTTGAAGTAAGGGGGATAACCGATGAGAGTAAAGCGCGGAGTACACGCAGCAAAGAAGCGTCGCACAACCCTCGAGCGTGCAAGCGGATATCGCGGACAACGTTCACGTCTTTTCACAAAGGCGAAGGAGCAAGTCACTCACTCAATGGTCTATGCATTTAATGACCGCAAGGATAAGAAGGGCGATTTCCGTCAGCTCTGGATCCAGCGCATCAATGCAGCAGCTCGTGAGAATGGCCTTACATATAACCGCCTCATCCAGGGACTTAAGCTCTCTGGCCTCGAGGTAGATCGTCGCGTTCTCTCTGATATCGCGACAAATGATCCAGCTGCATTTACAGCTCTCGTTGAAGTTGCACGTAAGCACGTCGCAGCTGCATCGAAGTAATTAGTAGCTACCGAACTAGATAAGTTCCCATGATTGAGAGCCTTCACTCGCCACATATTGCGCGAGTGAAGGCTCTTATTGGTTCTAAGGGCGTTCGCGAGCGTAGAGAAAGTGGCCTCTTCGTAGCCGAAGGTCTTCAATCACTCCGAGAGGCTCTCACTGCAACATCAGGGCCAAAGATAAAGACTCTCTATCTCACAAGTAACGGCGCTCTCAAACTTAAAGATTATGACCTCAACGCCTTAGATGTCGTTGAAGTGAGCGATGCTGTGATGGCAGAGATGACATCGACAGTTACTCCGCAAGGAATCCTTGCCCTCTGCGATATCCCTCGACGAAGCGCAGATCAACTCGCAACCCTTTCAACCAAGAGCGCTTCACGAGTTATCTATCTCAATGAGATTCAAGATCCAGGAAATGCTGGCACGATTCTTCGATCAGCCGATGCAATGGGAGTCGATGCGGTAATCACATCACCAGGTAGCGTTGATATGTATTCGCCGAAGGTAGTCCGATCGACAGCGGGATCCCATTGGCATATTGCACTCTATGAGTCCTTGAGTTTGAGTGAGGTAGTTGCCCAACTGCCAGCGTCGCAGCTCTTAGAGCTCTCCTCTCACGCAGATACCTCAATCCTCACTCTTCCACTCAGTACTTCATATATCTCAATCTTTGGAAATGAGGCCAGGGGAGTGGATGCGCAATCTCTGGGCATTGATCTCTCTCGTATTTCACAGGTCACAATTCCAATGGCTGGAAGAGCAGAGAGCCTCAATCTCTCGGCGGCGGCATCGATCGTAATGTTCACTCTTTCTCAACGGGTCGCAGGTTAGACTGCGCACCATGAATCCTCAGGAGGTACAGGGCTGGGTCACTGCCGCAGCATCAGCATTCGCTGCAGCCAGTGATCTCGACTCACTGAAAGAGGCTCGCCTCGCCCACGTTGGAGATAAAGCTCCTATCTCGCTGGCAAGCCGTTCGCTCGGTTCACTTCCAGCTGAAGAGAAGGCAACTGCAGGAAAAGTAATCGGTGAAGCAAAGGCTGAAATCGGTCGACTTCTTGCCGATGCAACCGCTCGCCTTGAGGCAGAGCGAGATGCACGTGTCCTCCTTGAAGAGGTAGTCGATATCACCTTGCCTGTGCGACGTTCACATAAAGGCGGATTGCATCCGATTACCATTATTAAGAACGAGGTATCTGACTTCTTTATCGAGCAAGGTTTCTCTGTTGAGGAAGGTCCAGAGCTCGAATCTGGATGGCTCAATTTCGATGCCCTCAATATTCCTGCAGATCATCCAGCTCGCACGATGCAAGATACCTTCTATATCGAGCCAGTTGATTCCGGAATGGTTCTGCGCACACAGACTTCACCTGTGCAGATTCGCACGATGCTCACACAAGAACCTCCAATCTATGTGATTAGCCCAGGTCGTACATTCCGTGCCGATGAACTCGATGCGACACATAGCCCTGTTTTCCACCAAGTTGAAGGTCTTGTCATTGATAAGGGCATCACTATGGCGCACCTCAAGGGAACACTAGAGAACTTTGCGCGTCACATGTTTGGAGATGAAGTTACTATTCGACTTCGTCCATCATTCTTCCCATTTACTGAGCCAAGTGCTGAGATCGATATCTTCTTCAATAATCGTTGGATCGAGTGGGGCGGTTGCGGAATGGTTAATCCGAAGGTTCTCGCTACCTGCGGAATTGATACCGCTACTTATTCAGGATTTGCCTTCGGTATGGGCCTTGAACGCACCCTCATGGTGCGACATGGCATTACAGATATGCATGACATCGTTGAAGGCGATCTCCGTTTTACACGACAGTTTGGGGTGGGTCTCTAAATGCGCGCACCACTTTCGTGGATCAAAGAATTCACCACCGTCCCAGCAAACATCTCAGCGGAAGATATTGCCAACGCCCTCATTCGCGTTGGCTTTGAAGTAGAAGAGATCATCGTTCAAGGCGGAGACCTCAAAGGTCCACTGAAGTTTGGAAGAGTTCTCTCTATCGAAGAGATCACTGAATTTAAGAAGCCAATTCGTTACGTCGGCCTCGATTGCGATGAGGGTGAGACCCGCTATGTCATCTGCGGTGCAACCAACTTTGCCGTAGGCGATATCGTCTGCGTAGCTATTCCTGGCGCTGTTCTACCAGGCAACTTCGCAATCTCTGCACGTGAAACATATGGCAAGACCTCCAACGGAATGATTTGCTCTGCTCGCGAGTTGGGCATCAGTGATGATCACGCTGGAATCATGACCTTTGCAGATGGATCCGTTGCCGTAGGCGCAGATGCCATCGAAGCTCTCCAGATTAACGACGTTATCTTCGATATCGCAGTAAATCCCGATCGAGGCTATGCGCTCAGCATCCGCGGAGTTGCACGTGAAGTTGCCTCAGCACTCAATCTTTCCTACACCGATCCAGTAGAAGCGCTTCGTGGAATTAAGTTTGAAGAGCGCGGGGTAGGAGTATCTGCAAAGATTGTTGATAAAGATGCAGCAAGCGTCTTCTACCTTCGCACTCTCGAAAACTTTGATCAAAAGGCACAGACGCCAATCTGGATGAGACGCCGTATCGAGAAGATGGGGATGCGTTCAATCTCTCTCGTCGTTGATGTCACCAATTACGTCATGCTTGAGTTGGGTCAACCTCTCCATGCATTTGATGCCGAGAAGATCACAGGTGGTCTCTCGATCAAACGTGCAGGCGCTGTTCAGAAATTCACAACTCTTGATGGGCAAGAGCGTACTCTCGATCCAGATGACCTTATGGTTTGGGACGATAAGAAGCCACTTGCACTTGCCGGAACAATGGGTGGGCTTGAATCTGAGATTACAGAGACAACATCTCGCATCGCAGTTGAAGCAGTTCGATTTAACCCAGTTGCAGTCGCCAAGAATTCTCGACGCCACAAGTTATCGTCAGAGGCATCTCGTCGCTTAGAGAGAAGTGTTGATCCATCTCTCGCAGAGTTTGCATCGGCACGATTTGTTCAACTTCTTACCGAGCTTTCCAGCGCTAGCCATGTTGCAACCGTGATCGATGGCGAACCTCGCTATAGCCCTGTTGTGAAAGTCGATCCTGCATACGTTTCTCAGACTCTTGGTATTGATATCTCGCCAAGTGAAATCGCAGAGCGCCTTCGTTCAGTTGGATGCGATGTCAATGAGAGCACCTTTGAGGTCGACCCTCCATCATGGCGTTCAGATCTCCTTGCGCCAGCTGACTTTGTTGAGGAAGTTGCGCGTATGGTGGGTTATGACTCAATCCCATCGATCCTTCCTCCACGACCAAAGCATGCTTCTCTTACCTCTCCTCAGAAGCGTCGACGAGCGATTGCAACAATGTTGGCGAGCCGCGGATTTGCCGAAGTGCAGACTTTTCCATTTACCAACCAAGAGACTATCGATTCAATGGGATTTATCGGCGAGCGTGCTGCTACATATCGTATCGCTAACCCAATGTCGGAGGAGTTTCCTCTCATGCGAGTTCATCTCGTACCGGGATTGATTGAAGTTGCCGCTCGAAATATCAGTCGAGGAGCCAAGGATTTTGCAATTTTTGAGATGGGATCAATCTTCCGTAGCTCCCAGAAGTTAGTACCTGCAATCTCACCAGAGCTAGAAGTTCGTCCTGCCCAAGACGTTATCGATGCAATCTTTGCAAGCGTCCCACCTCAGGCCTATCACGTTGCTGGACTCCTCGTCGGAAAGCGCGAATCCACTGATTGGCAAGGACCTGCCCAGAGTTACACATGGCAAGATGCAATTGCATATGCTGAAGAAATTCTCGATCTCTGTAATCTCGAGTGGAGCATTAAGCGTTCAGATTTCGCACCTTGGCATCCAGGTCGATGTGCAGAACTCATCGTCGATGGGAAAGCGGTAGCTCACGCCGGCGAACTCCATCCAAGAATCGTTGCAGCCTATGGACTTCCTGAGCGCTCTGTTGCCTTTGCAGTTGGACTCAGCGCCCTTCCGGATACTGACCTTGTACACCCAACCTCTGTCGGAACAATGCCTGCTGCGATGCAGGATGTTGCTCTGATAGTCGATGCGACAGTGGCAGCTGGAGATGTTGAAGCTGCACTTCGTGATGGCGCAGGTGAACTCCTCGAGTCAATCACTCTCTTCGATCGCTATGACAAGGTGGGGGATGGAAAGATCTCTCTCGCATTTAACCTGACATTTAGAGCAAACGATCGCACTCTCACAGGGCCTGAGATTGCAGCCGCCCGTGAGTCTGCGGTTGCTGCAGCTGAAAAGGCGACTGGGGCAATACTCCGCACAATCTAGCGTGCATATTTATGCAATTTTATGCATAATTATGCTAGAGTCACCGCATGAAAATCGGACTAATCGGTGGCAGTGGATATGCAGGTGGTGAGCTCCTTCGCTTACTTGCGAGACATCCATATTTTGAGGTTGAAGCGATTTCAGCTCACTCCAATGCAGGGGAGTTGATCACCTCGATACATCCTCAATTGTTGAGCTACTCAGGTAGGTCATTCTCGCCATTTTCACCAGAGATCTTCGCTCAATGCGAGTTGATATTTCTCGCTCTCCCTCATGGTGAGTCTGCCAAGATTATTGAGCAGCTTCCCACCACGGCAAAGATTGTTGATCTCGGCGCTGATTACAGACTTACATCTAAGAACTCATGGAAGAAGTACTACGGTGGTGAGTATGCAGGGTCTTGGACTTATGGCCTAGCCGATCTGCCTGGCAAAGAGAGTGAGATTGCTCAGGCAACTCGCGTTGCAAACCCAGGGTGTTATGCAACGTCAATCGCTCTTGGAGCAGCTCCTGCACATGAGATTGCAGACTTCTCAGATATCGTCGTCGTTGCAGCATCTGGCACCACAGGCGCTGGTCGTGCTGCGAAGATCAACCTCATCGCAAGTGAGGTAAGCGGATCTCTCACCTCCTACAAATTTGGGGGAGTACATCAGCACACCCCAGAGATTGAAGAAGCCCTTGCGGCTGTAGCAGGTTGTGATGTGAAGATCTCATTTACTCCAATACTTGCTCCGATGCCTCGCGGAATTCTCTCTACCATCACTATGAAATTGAAAAATTCGATATCGATCTCGCAGGCGAGAGAGATATATGCAGATTTCTTTAGCCATACTCCCTTTGTGACGTTACTTCCAGAAGGTCAGATGCCGAAGACCTCAGCAGTTCTTGGTAGCAATCATGCCCAGATTCAGATTGCACTTGATGAACATACACACCGTCTTGTGATCTCGGTGGCTATCGACAATCTCGGTAAGGGAGCTGCAGCACAAGCTATCCATAACGCTAACCTCATTGCTGGCTATGAAGCTACAGCAGGTCTCGACCACGATGGGCTCGGCGCATGAGTAACCAACTCCCAAAGGGATTTCTAGCATCCGGAATCCATGCTGGGTTGAAGACCAACGGTAATTTCGATCTCACACTTATTCAAAATTGCGGACCTCGTTTCGATGCTGCAGCCGTGTACACCACTAATAAAGTGATTGCAGCTCCTGTGATTTGGTCGCAAGAGGTGACCAAGGGGGAGATTGTGAGAGCGGCAATTCTCAACTCTGGTGGCGCAAATGCATGCACGGGTCCTGATGGTTTCCTCGATACCCATCGCACTGCAGAGAAGGTCGGAGAATTGCTTCAGATCTCTTCAGGTGAAGTTGTTGTCTGCTCTACAGGTCTCATAGGTGAGAGATTGCCGATGGAGAAGATTCTTGCGGGTGCAGAGATTCTTGCTAGTACTTTGGGTAGAGAGACTCTTGAAGATGTTGCCCGTTCAATAATGACAACAGACACCGTTCCAAAGATTGCTCGCATTCTCTCTGGAGAGGTACTTACCGTCGGCGTTGCCAAGGGAGCAGGAATGCTAGCTCCAGCACTAGCAACAATGCTCTCCGTTGTGATGACAGATGCCGTTCTTCCTCCCAATGCACAGGAGATCTTCTCTCGAGTATGTGATCGAACCTTCAATCGCATTGACTCAGATGGTTGCATGTCGACCAATGACACCGTACTGCTCATGGGCTCTGGTGCTTCTGGAGTTGAGCTCTCTTCAAGAGAGATCGAGGAGATTCTCACATCAATCTGCGGTTCATTAGCAGAGCAACTCATTGAAGATGCTGAAGGCTCTACGAAGAGCGTTGCTATTACAGTATTTGGTGCTGCATCAGAGAGCGATGCCGTTGATGTTGCACGAGCGTGCGCGCGCAATAATCTGTTGAAGTGCGCAATCTTTGGTGAAGATCCCAACTGGGGGAGAGTCCTTGCTGCAGTTGGCACCGCATCGGCTGAGATTGATCCTCTCACCATCGATGTCATACTCAATGGAGTTCAGGTTGCTAAGAACTCAGCTCCATGTGAGGATAAGAATTTGGTCTCTTTCTCGGAGAGACTTGTTGAGTTGACCATTAACCTCAATGTGGGCAGTGCAATGGCAACGGTAAGGACCAATGACCTCTCCCATGACTATGTCCATGAGAATTCGGCTTACTCAACATGAGCGATGATGTATTAGTTGTTAAATTTGGTGGGCATGCGATGTCTGATAATGACGGCGCCTTTGGAAAGAAGTTAGCCAGCGCTACCTCACAAGGCTCAAAGGTTGTCGTCGTTCATGGTGGGGGCCCTCAGATCAACTCTGCTCTTGAGGCAGCTGGAATATCCTCCACATTTGTCGGTGGATTTAGAGTTACTCCGCCCGAAGTCTTCTCCGTTGTTGAACGTGTTCTCTCTGATGAGGTAGGTCCCGCCGTCGCCGCGACCCTTACACAATCTGGAGTTGCCGCACTTGCCATCTCGGGTCGCCATTCAGGGACGATATTTGCGAGTCGGCAGAGACGTCTCGTCAATGGTGATGAGGCAGATCTTGGCCTTGTGGGAGAAGTCAAGCATGTCGATCCGGAAGCCATCCATGTTCTATTGGAGAAAGGTGTAACTCCGGTGATCTCTCCGATTGCAAATGAGATTGGCACAGATCTAGGTCTTAATGTGAATGCCGATATTGCTTCCGCCGCGATTGCTGGAGCCCTCAATGCACGTGAGCTCATCATCATGACAGATGTTCCTGGCATTTATCGCAATTGGCCAGATACATCTTCTCTTATCTCTGAGATCAGTTCCGCTGAGTTGGAGGAAATTAAGGGCTCATTTGCAGAGGGAATGGCTCCCAAAGTGCAGGCCTGCTTAGATGCGATTGCTGCAGGTGCTGAGGCGGTTCGAATAATCGATGGAAGAGATCCACATGCCTTCGCGCAAGCGTTGGCACATACAGGAGGAACACTGGTGGTGTCATGAAGAACTGGGATAAAGCGCTTCAATCAAATTACGGAACTCCTACGATTGAACTCGTCTCTGGAAAAGGCGCAGTAGTTATTGACTCACACGGTAATAGCTATCTCGATTTCCTTGCAGGGATAGCAACTAATGGTCTAGGCCATGCGCACCCTGCTGTCGTTAAAGCTGTAAGCAAGCAGATTGCAACACTGGGCCATGTCAGTAATTTCTATGCACACCCCAATGTTGTACAGCTTGCATCGAAATTACAGAAGATAACGGGAGATAAGAGTGCGAGAGTCTTCTTCTGCAACTCTGGCGCAGAAGCGAATGAGGCTGCCTTCAAATTGTCACGAAAGACAGGACGTAGCCGCGTTGTTGCAATGGAGGACGCCTTTCACGGGCGCACCATGGGTGCTCTCTCGCTCACAGGTCAACCATCAAAGCGAAAGGCGTTCGAACCTCTCGTCAAAGGCGTAACCCATATTCCTTATGGAGATATGGGAGCTGCTATAAAGAAGGTCACTAAGAAGACAGCGATGGTGATCGTTGAACCCATTATGGGAGAGGCAGGAGTCATCGTCCCTCCGCATGGTTATCTCCAAGCTCTTCGCGAGCTCTGTGATGAGACAGGTGCTCTCCTTGTCTTTGATTGTGTTCAAACAGGTATGGGACGTACCGGAGACTGGTTTGGGTATGAGTACTCAGGTGTGAAGCCAGACATCATTACTCTTGCAAAAGGATTAGGCGGAGGCCTTCCACTCGGAGCGATGATCGCTCTCGGCGATGCTGCACATCTCTTTGAGCCTGGCGATCACGGCACAACATTTGGTGGGAATCCTGTCGCGACTGCCGCAGGTCTTGCTGTGATTAAAACCATCGAAGAGAAGAAGTTGCTTTCGCGAGTATCTGCTCTTGGACAAGAGTTGATGGTGGATTTAGCGCTGATCGAGGGCGTGAAGTTGGTACGTGGTGCCGGACTACTTATTGGGATCGAATTTGATCAACCGATTGCTAAAGAGGTTGCCAAGCGTTGTCAAGATAATGGGGTATTGGTCAATGGGAATAGTGAGACCGTTATCCGGATTGCACCACCTCTCATTATCAGCGACAAAGAGATGGTCTCATTCTTGAAAATATTCTCCAAGAGCGTCCATGAAGTGAGGGGGCAGTAATGTCGGCAGTAAATGCACGTCGTGCAAAGGCGATATCACTTGTGCAATCTGGCGTGATTACTTCCCAGAGCGATCTTGTGAAAGAGTTGAAGAAGGCTGGTTTTCCAGTTACACAGGCAACAGCAAGTCGCGATCTCGAAGAGATTGGCGCTGTGCGAGGACGTGGCGGCTACACCATTGGAGATAGCGACAATTCAATTGCTCGTTCTCTGCCACTTCCTGGTGATCTGATTCTCTCTGTTGAATCGAGCGGAAATCTCGCTGTTGTACGTACGCCTCCAGGAGGGGCTCAATTTCTTGCGAGCTCTCTCGACCACTCAGGAATGAAGTCGATTATCGGCACTATTGCAGGTGATGACACGGTCCTCGTAGTTGCTCGAAAAGCCAGCGGTGGGGGAGAACTTGCGAAAGAATTGCTCTCCTATCGTGACGGCAAAGGCAAGAAGAGAGGTGGCAGGTAATGGCGCTCTGGGGTGGACGATTCTCTGATGGACCTGCCGAATCAGTCTTTGCCCTCTCGCGGAGTGTGCACTTCGATTGGCGACTAGCTCCGTATGACTTGCGTTCATCTCTTGCACACCTATCGATCCTTGAATCATCTGGATTGCTGGATACAGAGGTTGCAACTTCTATTCGAGGAGCTCTTCAGGAGTTAATCACCGAAGTTGCCTCAGGCTCTTTCGCCGCCAATGATGGTGACGAGGATGTCCATAGCGCTCTCGAGCGTGGACTTACGGAGAAGCTGGGCGCTATCGGTGGCTCACTTCGTGCCGGAAGATCGCGTAACGATCAGGTGACTACAGACCTCCGCCTCTACGCAATCGATCACATGTTGGCAGTGGCAGAGGGTGTATCAGAGTTGCAGAAGGCCCTCATTGCAAAAGCTGAAGAGTATGGCGATGCACCAGCACCTGGATTTACCCATCTACAACATGCGCAACCGATTCTCTTCGGCCATGAAATTGCAAAGCATGCTCATGCATTTGCGCGCGACCTCGATCGCATTAAGGATTGGATTGATCGCACATCTGTGAGCCCACTTGGTTCGGGTGCACTTGCGGGTTCTTCACTCCCACTATCACCAGAGAAGACCGCTTCGATGCTCGGATTTACATCATCCGCCGCAAATAGCATCGATGGGGTTTCTGATCGTGATTTTGTTGCTGAAGCACTATTTATCTTGGCGATGGTGGGCAGCCACCTCTCTCGTATCGGAGAAGAGTGGTGTATCTGGGCAACGACTGAATTTGGTTGGGCGAAGGTTGCAGATGCATATTCCACCGGTTCATCGATCATGCCCCAGAAGAAGAACCCTGATATGGCAGAGCTTGCTCGCGGAAAAGCTGGACGCCTTGTCGGAAACCTCACTGCACTTCTTACAACTCTTAAGGGTCTACCTTTTGCATATAACCGCGACCTTCAAGAAGATAAAGAGCCGCTCTTCGACTCAATTGACACCGTGCTACTCGTTCTTCCTGCAGTTACAGGAATGGTTTCAACAACTGATTTCGATCGCGAGAAGATGGCAGCTGCAGCTCCACTCGGGTTCTCACTTGCAACAGAAATTGCTGACTACTTAGTGCGTGCGAAAGTTCCATTTGCAGATGCACATGAAGCAGCAGGTAAATGTGTGGCGCTCTGCGAGGCTTCTCAGCGACAGCTCCACGAACTCTCCGATAGCGAACTCGCCGCGGTACATCCATCGCTAGCACCATCAGTGCGAGAGGTCTTGACAGTTGAGGGAGCTCTCGCGTCACGAACAACTATTGGTGGAACCTCTCCTCGCTCTTTCGTTGCACAGATCGCCGCTCTCAAGAGCGCTACTTCTGAAACAGCGAAAGAATTCTCCGACAAAGCAGAGGCCTTTTCGGCCATGATGGGTGCATGATGACCGCTATAGATAATGGATTACTGGCAGATCTTAAGTGGCGAGGCTTAATTGCCCAGACCACCGATGAGGCCGCACTCGCAGAGGCACTCAAGAAGCCGATCACTCTCTATCTCGGCACCGACCCAACAGCTCCAAGTATCCATGTTGGCAATCTCGTTCCGTTATTGGTGATGCGCCGATTCCAGTTAGCAGGACACAATCCAATTCTCCTGGTCGGAGGAGCTACGGGATTGGTAGGAGATCCAAGTGGTCGCAATGATGAGCGTAGTCTCAACGATGCAGATGTTGTTGCGCATTGGGTCAACCGCATCAAATTGCAACTTTCTCAGTTTATGGATTTTGATACAAAGGCCAATCCAGCAGTGATGGCCAATAATCTCGACTGGACTGCTCCAATGTCCACGATTGCATTCTTGCGTGATATCGGTAAGCACTTTAGCGTCAATCAGATGCTCAATAAAGATTCAGTCTCTTCTCGCCTTGAGAAAGATGGAATCTCCTATACCGAATTTTCTTATCAAGTTCTCCAATCACTTGATTATCTCGAGCTATATCGACGCAGTAATTGCACGCTACAAATTGGCGGCTCAGATCAGTGGGGTAATATCACTGCTGGTCTCGATCTTATTCGTCGCGCAGAGAGCGGAAGTGCACACGCTCTTACAGTTCCACTTCTCACTAAGGCTGATGGCACAAAGTTTGGAAAGACTGCAGGTGGATCTGTCTGGCTCGATCCAGAGATGACATCTCCTTATGCATTCTTTCAGTACTGGCTCAACTCTGACGATGCAGATGTCATTAAGTTCATCAAGACATTTTCATTTAAGAGTCGTGAAGAGATTGAAGCTCTTGAAATTCGCCACAATGAAAATCCAGGAGCGCGTGAAGCACATCGCGAACTTGCACGCGAACTTACATCACTTGTTCACTCGCCTGAGATTGCACAGCGTGTTGAAGTTGCAGCACGTGCACTCTTCGGCCAAGCAGATCTTGCAGATCTCGATGAAGCAACGCTTGCTTCTGCGATTGCAGAGTTGCCTCGCATGAGCGTGAAGTTGGGGGAGGAATTGCCAACTTGGGTCGACGCACTCGCCTCTACTGGGGTTGTTGATTCAAAGTCAGCTGCTCGACGCATTGTGAAGGAAGGTGGCGCATATCTCAATAATGAGAAGGTGGCTGCCGAGGATTTCAGGCTCGAAAAAGGCCACTTTTTATGCGGAAAATATGCGCTTTTGCGTAAGGGTAAGAGAGATCTCGCTGCTGTAGAGCTCATCTAGCCTCTTGTTTTTGCGAAAAACCTCACTTTTTACGCATAAAAAGTGAGTTTTTCTCGATTTTCGGCCACTATGGCCTATCTCACCCCCAAAAGCCCCCAATTGGTCATGAGCCGATTTGACCTGTCAGGGGGAGATGCCTATAGTTACGCTCCTTGCAGTGAAACGTACGAAATAAGCGTGAAAACGTAGCTTTCGGACGAACTGCAGAAGTACCTAAGATCTAGCCGATTTGACCTGTACAGGTTCGATGGACTAGGTTTTGCGGTCTGCCCTGAAAAGTAGAAGAGATTCTGCAAAGCAGTGCGCATCCGTACCTTGAGAACTCAACAGCGTGCCATAAGTCAATGCCGATAAAGGGCTTATTTAAGCCTTTTATCTTTAAAAATACTTCAATGAAGTAGCGCTACTTCGGTAGCAATACTCGTTGATTTCCTTTGGTATAAAGACAAAAATAAACGCAAGTTTGTTTGTCTCGTAAGCCAAGAATCAAACATTTCTATGGAGAGTTTGATCCTGGCTCAGGACGAACGCTGGCGGCGTGCTTAACACATG
>JBFYJI010000079.1:0-2831 GCA_041311505.1 Candidatus Nanopelagicales bacterium
GCAACCTCAACGATCTCACAAGATGTTGTACTTCTTCCAGGTACTGCAATTAGCGGCTCATCTGTTATCGGTACCGGTGCCGTTATTGGTCCCCGCACAACTCTGGTGGATTGCACAGTCGCAAATGGCGCTGAAGTAAAAGAGTCTTTCGCAACTTCTGCTGTTATAGGCGAAAACGCAAGCGTCGGCCCATTTACATATCTTCGACCTGGCACCAATCTTGCAGCTAATACTCGCGCTGGTGCATTTGTTGAGATGAAGAATGCATCTATTGGTGAGGGATCAAAGGTTCCACATCTCTCTTATGTTGGCGATGCAACTATCGGTGAAGGCTCCAATATTGGCGCTGCAACAATCTTTGTTAACTATGACGGAGTCGAAAAGCATCACACAATCGTCGGCGATCACGTCCGAATCGGAAGCGACAGCATGTTGGTGGCACCCGTCACTATCGGTGATGGCGCTTACACAGCGGCAGGTTCTGTCATCACTGAAGATGTCCCGGCTGGCGCCATCGGCGTTGGTCGTGCAAAGCAGCGAAATGTACTAGGTTGGGTTCTGCGTAAGCGCCCAGGCACCAAGTCAGCTGAAGCAGCAGCCTCAGCTCCAAGCAACGACCAGGAAGGCTGATACACGTGAGCGAGATCCGTCTATCGTCAGAGAAGAAACTTCGACTATTTTCTGGCCGCGGATTTCCAGAGCTCTCGCAAGATGTCGCCACCGAACTCGGTATTCCACTTACTCCAACATCAGCATATGACTTTGCCAATGGTGAGATCTTTGTTCGCTTTGAAGAGTCTGTCCGCGGTTGCGATGCCTTTGTTATTCAGTCTCACGCAGAGCCAATCAATAAGCAGATCATGGAGCAACTCATCATGGTCGATGCTCTGAAGCGAGCATCTGCAAAGCGCATCACAGTTGTGACACCTTTCTATGGTTATGCACGCCAGGATAAGAAGAGCCGCGGCCGCGAACCAATCACAGCTCGCTTGATGGCAGATCTCTTTAAGACTGCTGGCGCAGATCGCCTCATGGTTGTTGATCTCCATACATCACAGATTCAGGGATTCTTCGATGGTCCTGTTGACCATCTCTTTGCACTTCCCATGCTCGCTGATTACGTGGGCAGCAAGGTGGATCGCAACTCACTCACCATCGTCTCACCAGATTCAGGACGCGTCCGCGTCGCAGAGCGTTGGTCAGAGCTCCTCGGTGGATGCCCCATCGCATTTATCCATAAGACTCGCGACCCACTTGTTCCTAACGAGGCAGTCGTCGGCAAGGTTGTTGGTGAGGTCGAAGGCCGCACATGCGTCGTTATCGATGACATGATCGATACAGCAGGCACCATCACCAAGGCCGTCGATGCCCTCTTTGATGCAGGCGCACGCGATGTCATCATCGCAGCAACACACGCTGTCTTCTCAGGCCCAGCAGTCGAGCGCCTTAAGGAATCTCGTGCTGTTGAAGTAGTTGTCACCAACTCACTTCCAATTAAGGAAGATCAGAAATTCGACAAGCTGACTGTTATCTCCATTGCTCCGCTGCTTGCACGTGCAATCCGCGAAGTATTCGAGGATGGCTCAGTCACGAGCCTCTTTGACGGCCATAGCTAATATCAATGTGGGACGGTCTATGAAACGCCTTCTCTTTGTTTTATCGATCATCTTTGCTTCCGTATTTACTTTTACTCCAGCACAGGCTGCCGACACATTAGTTTTTAATAACACTACTTCCTGTGCTGGTTGGGGTCCCGGTACGAATACGTGGGCATACCGAATGTATGCAGCATCGGCAAGCACCATTACGGCGATGGAAGTTCCATTCAGCACCGCTACTGGGTACAACGCAACAACGCTTGCAATTTATAGCTCCTCTGGAGGGGCCCCTGGAACTCTCTTGGGTACATTCAACTTCAATTCATATACCTCCAACGTGGCAAGATTTACTGGAAGTGCCACAGTCTCTATCGGAGATTTCTACTGGGTCTATCACAGCTCTGTCTCATCCGATCCATGTAGTGCAGGAACTACAAGTAACTCAACTGGATCAGGTTGGACGATGTCTCAATACCGATACTCCGGCGTTAATGGAGCAGGTCCATTTACTTATGACTCTGGTGGCGGTTCGGCAGCGATGCTGCAGCTCAAGATTTACACAGGAGTTGTAGATACGACTCCACCCACATTCTTAACGGGAACATCGTATTCTGCCGCAGAGATCCAAACTTCCGTGGGCTCTATTAAGGCATCAGAATCCTCAACTATAACTATTTCTGGAGGAGTAGATCAGGCTAAGTTCTCGATTGCCCAAAGCGATTCTGTAACTGCAAATCTGTCATTCATCACTGCCCCAAATTTCGAAGTGCCTACTGATGTCGGCGCAGATAACACATATCAAGTAGTGATCCGAGCAGCAGATATGTCAGGAAACTTTGGGTATGAAACGGTTACTGCCACTGTGACTGATGTTGATGAAAATGCGCGCGTGACCTCTTATGTAATATCTGGTTTGCAATCAAAAGGGTTGCAAGAGACAATTACAGCAACAGTCAACTTTGCATCTAAAGTGACCTTCCTTGCAAACGGAAAGAAAATTCCGGGTTGTATTAGCAAGTCAACCGTAGGTTCGGGTCCAATCACAGTGACATGTATGTGGAAGGCACCTTCTAGTGGAAATGTTGCTATAAGTTTCAAGGTCGTGCCAACCGCATCAAACAACTTTGCTACTACTTCAGCACCTTTTTACTTACAAATCGGTCGGAGAAATAACTTACGTTAACTGGTTTTTCGCTTTAGAAATACCGAATAAGCAATAATCGCTGCAGGAAT
>JBFYJI010000026.1:0-11318 GCA_041311505.1 Candidatus Nanopelagicales bacterium
CGCCGTGAATTTTCAGCAGAGTCAAGATCTACTGGCTTATGAATCTGATGGATTGCTGCTGTGAGAGTCGGATAGTGAAATTCTTCAAGTAAAGATTCGGGAATGGGATCTTCAATCTCATCAAGTGCTGCGAGTGCCAACTCAACACATTGAGCAACTTTCCATGAAGGTAATTTTGACGTTGATGGATAGAGCGGGATAAATTGGTTGGCAAAACCCGAAACCGCAGAATCGACATCCTTTCCATCAGGAATTAATTCATAATCAGGGTGGGCCAACTGCTTCTTCTTATTAAACTCCCCCACCTTTCCTGCAAAGAGCCCTTGCTGCCCGACTTTGAGTTCTCGTTCACGCCATGCTTGATTGAAGAAGGTAAGAGAGAGTTTTGCAGTGCCATCGGTGACGACCACTTCCAAAAGAGTTCCTTTTCGAGCTGAGAAGCGACGACTCTGGACACTTGCGACCTGAGCAAGAATCGTCACCTCATCACCTTCACGTAATTGGTTGATATTGGTGAGCTCTCCCCGCACAAGGTACCGACGCGGGAAGTGATAGAGAAGCTCACCGACACGGGTGTATCCAAAGTTCGCTTGGATAGCTTTCGCAGTCTTATCTCCGAGAACTCCAGTGAGTTTCGAATCTAAGGTGGCCATGGCGTTATTCTCTCTCGACTTCAACCTTTTTCGAGTATTGGCGCCATTGGGCGTGTGAAATAACAATCACGCCTCGCCCCTTACATTCATCGTTAATCGCACTCTCAATGCGAGCCGCCTGCAGATCATCTAAGTGCTCAAGTGGTTCATCAAAGAGAACAAATGGTGATTTCGACAGTAACGCTCTAGCAATTGAGAGCCTCTTTGCCTCACCACCAGATATCTTTCTTCCGAATTCCCCTATTACTTCGTCAAGATGGAGGTAATTGAGTTCGAGAAGTCCGAGAATGCGATTGAGTTCTTCATCTGAAGCATCTGTATTTGATATTAAGAGATTCTCTCTGATTGAAGTATTGAATATATAGCCGTTTTGAAGCGTTCCAGTGATGAGCTTGTCTATTGCATCCAGATTTCGCACCTCAACACCATTGATTGAAATCGAACCACCATATGTGCAGAGGCCAAAGAGAGCTGCAGCAATGGTCGACTTGCCTACTCCACTAGGACCTGTGAGAAGGAGGGTCTCGCCTCTCTGAATCTCAAAGGAGATGGGTATAAGAAATCTCTCCTCCCAGAATGGCGATAGCTTCTCAACACTTATGGAAGATACTTCACTGAGCTTCTGACGGTGAGGTGTTTCTGGCACAGAATTCGACAGTGCAATGAGATTCTCTCTGGCGCGAATATTCTTGCCGGAGAGATACAGGTTGGGAAACCACGTTGTGTATCCCTCAAAACCTACGAGCATCAAGAAGATTGCCATGGCAACCTTGACTGCGATGAGATCGCTTTCTCCTGAGAAGTAAAGCCCACTTGCCACCAATAAGAGACCTAATGAGAGGATGACAAGGCACTGTATGAGAGAGCTGCGAAGCAAGAAACGTCGCTCTAAGCGATAGATCTCTCTACTCTTCTGAGAAATCTCATCTTTATAGATGTCGAGATATCCAAAGACCTCAGCTTCCAGAGCCCCATAGGCAGAGTGAGCCGAAATCTCTGTTAGTGCACTCTCTTCATCTTCAATCTCCCGAGAGAGAGGATCGAGATACTTACGAACAGCAAATGGAGCCACTATTGCAAAGAGAAGCACTGCAGGTATGACCCAGAGAAGAAGCGAAGGGCTGATCCAGGCGGCAACAGCAATGGTAAAGATCCCTGAGATGAAGGCAGATGCCCCGGGAAGAGTGGTTCGTAATGCAAGTTCTTGTACTCGCTCGACATCATCGACAATCGTCTTGCCTGCTTTAGCGATATTGAGAGTCTGGAGTTTTCCCGCAATTGAATTGAAGAGAGACTCTCTCATCGATGTAAGAGTCTGAAAGATAGCTTGGTGGCTAATGACTCTCTCACCATAGCGAGCGACAGATCGGAAAATTCCAAAGAATCTCACCATCACGATTGCAACACTAAGGACGAGCACCGGTGGATGCTGCGAAGCCATTGTGATTAACCATCCACTGGATACTGTGAGACCAGTACCTCCTATGAGAGCAAAGGCGCCAAGTGCTACTGCAGCGATAAACGCTGGACGGTATCTCATTGCGTAACCGCCATCTGGATTTCTTTCGCGCCAGTTATCGTTTGATCGGCAGCATGGATGATTGCAATCACAATTGCACCTTCTGCGGCTCGTTTATTCAACTCATGCAGTACTTGTTGAGCAGAGGCTGGATCTAAATCAGCCGTTGGTTCATCGGCGATGATGAGTGCGGGATTTCTTACAAGCGCTCTAGCTATCGCAATCTTTCGCCTCTGTCCTCCAGATATACGAGCAGACTTCTCTCCCCCTCCACCTACGAGCGTCTCTAAACCATCGTGGAGATCTCCGAGCTGTAATCCAACTGATGCAAGAAGCGCCTCAATGTCGAGATCTGTCAGCTCCTGATTGAGATTGAGAAAGAGTTGACGGAGAGTTCCGACAGAGAGCGTTGGATTCTGAGGAATCCACCCTAAATTTTCTCGAATGCTGTTGAGTGAGTAATCCTGAAGATCAACACCATTGAGCCAAACTCCAGTTCCATCGCGAAGTCCTAAGAGTGAATGCACAAATGTGCTCTTACCAATACCGGATGGCCCACGAATAATCAGCACTTCGCCTTGAGTGATTGTGAAGGCTGGCAGAAGTGCATCTCCGTAGGGCGAACTCCACTCTCCAGCCTTAATCTCTGAGATCTCACCCAATGTCCTATCGCCAAATAAAGGTCGACCACTTTCGCTTTCGGCAATTGTGCTTAATTGAGTCAAAGCCTCACCGCCATCTGCAGAGGCGTGAAAGAGCGATGCTGCATTTCGAAGTGGGAAGTACACCTCTGGAGCGAGGACGAGAATTGCTAACGCAGGAAAGAACTCCATACTTCCCCCTACAAGTCGCAGACCAATTGAGACTGCAATGAGAGCAACTGAGATTGTCGCGGCAAGTTCGAGCACGAGGGCCGAAAGGAATGAGATGCGAAGCACCTTCATCGTTTCATTTGTATATCGATCGCCCATCTCCCGGATTCGGGCCCCTTGGCTCTTTGCGCGACCAAATATCGACAAGGTATAAATACCGCGCAGAGAATCCTCAAAGTACTTACCGAGAGTTCCGAGTGACCTCCACTTTGATTGCACTGCATCGTTGGTATAACGACCGATAAGTGCTCCAAAGAATGGAATAAGAGGAACAGTCATAAGTGCTATGAGCGCGGATGTCATATCGAGATAACCGAGAACGAGGATTACAGCTACGGGTGTTGCGGAAGCCGCAATGATTTGTGGCAAGAAACGACCAATGTAGATATCGAGCGAATTCGCACCTTTAATAAGTAGTGTTGAGAGTTCAGTTGCAGGAAGGGTCGATAAGCCTTGTGGAGAAGTAAGAACCTTCTCTCGAAGTTCGCTCTTGACTCTCGCAGCTTGCGATGATGCCCAACGCTCAAATTGCGAAGTGTAGATAGCACGAAATAACCAGAGAGATCCAAGAAGGAAAAGGTGCGTCTGAATATTTGGGTGGCGATAAATCAAACCTACAATCACCGCAGCTATCAGAAAACCATTTGCAATAACAATCGAAGTCGCAATGAGAGCATTGAAAATAGAGGCAATAAAGAGACTACGACTACCGCTCACGGAGAGCAGTAGTCGTAGGTCTTTAGATTTCACGAGTGCAATATATGCGCTCGGCCTATGGATGATGAACTGTGTCGAGCATTCCCATCTCTGGATTTGTGATCTGAGATGCGCTCACGCGCTTTCTGAAGACCCAATATGTCCATCCTTGGTAGACCAAGACCAGTGGAGTCATCACAACAGCCACGATGGTCATTACCTTCAAGGTATATGGAGTACTTGAAGCGTTAGTGATGGTCAGGTCAAACTCTGAGCTGATAGAGCTAGGCATGACTCGTGGATAGAGTGCATAGAAGAGCGTTGCAACAAAAGTTGCAATTGTTGCTGCTGAGAAAATGAATGCCCAGCCTTCACGCACCTTAAGCACAGCAAAGAGTCCTGCAAGCCAGAGAACCGCCACAAGAAGTGAAAGTCCAAAGACAAGGCCGTTGAAGGCAGGAAGTGAGGCATTGGTCCACGCCAGGAATGCGACTGCTGATACAGCGGCAACTAAACCAAGCTTGAGTGCCAAGGCGCGTGATCGCTCACGAATTCCTCCATCTGTCTTCAATGCCAAGAAAACAGCGCCGTGTGTGAGGAAGACAGTGAGCGTAACCACGCCACCGAGGAGTGCATATGGATTGAGGAGATTGAAGAATCCACCCACATACTCGAGATTATTGTCAGCAGACATCTCGATAGGAACGCCGCGAACGATGTTGGCAAATGCAACACCCCACAGAAGGGCTGGCAAGAAGCTGGCGATAACTATTGCGATATCCCATCGCTGGCGCCATTGCGCCTTGCCGTACTTGCTTCGGTATTCAAATGCAACGCCTCGAATAATGAGCGAAGTGAGAATAAGGAATAGCGGTAAGTAGAAACCACTAAAGAGAGTTGCATACCACTCTGGGAATGCTGCAAAAGTAGCTCCTCCTGCAACGAGAACCCATACCTCATTACCGTCCCACACTGGTCCGAGAGTTGTGAGAACTGCCCTGCGATCTGCCTCATTCTTTGAAACGAATGGAAGAAGGGTGCCGACTCCAAAGTCGAAGCCCTCAAGGATGAAGTAACCAACCCATAGGACTGCGATGAGTATGAACCAGACTGTTTGAAATGACATCTCTATAACCTCCTTAGTAACTCATCACGAGTGGCTTGTCAGAGCTACCGCCGAATTGCGGGCTCTCATAATCACTCTCTGGTGCAGGTCCGTTCTTGATGACCTTGAGAGTGAGTCCAACTTCAATGACAGCAAGCACTCCGTAGAGAAGTGTGAAAACGATCATCGTAAAGAGAACGCTGCCTGCTGAGACAACCGCAGAGACAGAATCTTCAGTACGGATAAGACCGAAGACCGCCCATGGCTGACGCGCAGTCTCTGTAAAGATCCATCCAAATGAAGTTGCAAGTAAAGGCATAAATGGCATGGTGAGCATTGAGCGGAGGAACCACTTGCTCTTAGGCAACTCTCCACCCTTACGTATTCTCCACAGAGTAAAGAGTGCGAGGAAGAATGCCAGCGCACCGAAGCCGATCATCAAACGGAATGACCAGTATGCAAGTGGAATATTAGGTGTGTAATTGCCAGGACCATAAGTCTTTTCATACTCAGCTTGGAGATCATTGACACCCTTGACGGTCGCGTTGAAATCACCCGTTGCTAGGAATGAAAGCACTGAAGGAACATCAATCTGGAATACCGGACGTGATCCATCGAGAGTTCCGACTGTAAAGAGTGAGAAGGGAGCTGAATCTGTTGTGTCGTAGAGAGCCTCTGCAGCTGCCATCTTCATTGGCTGCTGAGTAGTCATTACCTTGCCGATTGCATCTCCAGAGATACCTACTAGGACAAAGGAGATGATGACGGTGATGAGTCCTACCTTGAGAGTTGGTCGAGCCATCTCAACATCCTTCTTCTTGAGGATGAGGTATGCAGAGATTCCTGCCATAAATGCACCAGCAGCAAATGCAGCAGATGGAATTGTATGGAGGAAGGTAACAATCGCTGTCTTCTGGAAGAGAACAGTAAAGATATTAGTTAACTCTGCACGGTGCTTTGTCTCGTTGATGATGTAAGCGACTGGGTGCTGCATAAATGAGTTTGCAGCGAGAATAAAGTACGCCGAGAGCAATGTGCCCGAAGCGGCCAACCAAATAGTTGCAAGGTGAACCTTCTTTGGGAGTCGATCCCAGCCGAAGATCCAAAGTCCCAAGAATGTTGACTCGAGGAAGAATGCCAAGAGGCCTTCCATCGCAAGTGGTGCACCGAAGATATCTCCGACGAATCGAGAGTATGAAGACCAGTTCATACCAAACTGGAACTCCTGAACGATTCCAGTAACTACACCAATTGCGAAGTTGATAAGGAATAACTTTCCGAAGAACTTGGTCGCTCGTAAATACTTGAGATTGTTCTTGCGATACCAAGCGGTCTGCATTCCAGCGACAAGAAATCCAAGTCCGATTGTGATCGGAACAAAGAGGAAGTGGTAGACCGTAGTGATAGCAAATTGCCATCTAGCCAGATCTAAGGCGTTCATGAAACTCTCCGTTTCTCTACCAACCTCTGCCGATGCAGAGGTCATTTACACGGTTCTATCTTCGCCCCGTATATCGAAGAAAATCTCTGAGTTCGCTGTATCCCCTCTCACACCTGATTTTTTACGCGTAAAAATCCGAGGGCTGGCACTCCTCTCTCGCGGATTGGCTCAATCCCCCTCCCTCTTGATACCCTTTCGCCCTGCTGAGCGCGGATTGCGGTTGGCTTTGAAGTTCCACTGATTACGATTCAAGGAGTACCGCAATGGCATCAACATGCGACATCTGTGGCAAGGGCCCAAGCTTTGGCAATAACGTTTCACACTCACAGGTGAAGACTCGTCGCCGTTGGAATCCAAATATCCAGCGCGTAAAGACACTCGTTAAGGGTGCTTCTAAGCGTCAGAACGTCTGCACATCGTGCCTTAAGGCTGGCAAGGTCGCTCGCGCCTAATTTAATTATTACGAGAAATGGCTCCAGGCAACTGGGGCCATTTCTATTTCTCGACCATTTTCAATAACAATTAATCCTTCACCCTCTACAACACGACCGATGCAGAGGCCGGGAAGTTCGATACCAGTCGCCATGAGCACATGATCTTCTCCCCCTTGGAGAATCCAGTTGTGGAGATTGCCGCCAACTTCCTGAGCAAGATGAGAGAGGTCGGCGAACTCGTCACTTGCCTTAATGAGATTAAAGTTAATTTCAAATCTCACACCTGAGGCAGAGGCCATCTGTCGTCCTTGAGTCATCAAAGAATCACTCACATCGCACATCGAAGAAGCTTGAGAGAAATCCGTGGTGAGATCAAGTGTTGGTGCGCGATACTCAGCGAGAGCTTTATGAGCATTCGGTGAGGTGATCTCATGTTTGCCAGAGAGAATTTCAAGCCCTGCAGTCGACCACCCTGTCAGTGATGAAAGATAGATGCCATCTCCGATCGCAGCACCTTTGCGCTCGATTACTTTTTCGCTGTGACCAACTGCGGTAATTGCAAGAGTGAATATTGGAGAGCGCACTAAGTCTCCCCCTACAACAACAGCTCCTGCCATGGCAGCTTCATCTGCAATCCCTTGAGCGAGAGCTCGAATCCAATCGAGGTCTTCTTTGCCTGTCAGAGTTGCTGCAACTAAGAGATAGTCGCACTTACCATTCATGCTCAAGACATCTGCAATATTTGCTGCGGCGATACGTCTGCCAATCTCATACGGGGTAGACCACTCTCGGCGGAAGTGGACTCCTTCGACTGCAATATCAGTTGTAAGAATCTGATGTGCGCTGCCTCGTACGAGAGCTGCATCATCGCCGATACCGACGATTACTCGAGGGTCGCCCTTTTCGAAGACCTCGGCGAGTATCGCGATCACATCGCTCTCGGAATAACCCATAGTCAGAAACCTATCTCATGAGGTACGGTGAGCATATGAACGTACAGGCATATATCTTGATTCAGACTGATGTCGGTAAGGCATCTTCAGTAACTGCTGCAATCGCGGCTATTCCAGGCGTCACACTTGCTGAAGGAATCACCGGTCCGTACGACGTCATCATGCGCGCAGAGGCATCAACGATGGAAGAGTTTGGTCGCCTTATCTTGTCTAAGGTTCAAGCCGTGCCAGGTATTACTCGCACGCTCACCTGCCCTGTTACTGGCTGAGTAACGCGCTAATTACTTCTTTATAACTCACGCCACTTGCCTGCCACATCTTCGGAAAGGCTGAGGTTGAGGTAAATCCAGGCATCGTATTGATCTCGTTAATTATGATCTCGTTGGTGGGCGTTACAAAGAAGTCAACTCTTGAGAGACCGCAAGCACCGATCGCTTTAAATGCAACGATCGCACTTTCACGAATAGCCTTGATAACGAGTGGATCCAAAGGCGCAGGAATATCGATGCGGGTTGCTCCATCGAGATACTTTGCCTCAAAGTCATAGAACTCAAAGTGGGGATCAATCCATACCTTGCCAGGAATTGAGGCTTTCGCCTCTCCACCGATCTCAAGAACTGCACATTCAATCTCAACACCAATAACTGCGCTCTCGATGAGAACTTTATTGTCATAATGGAGCGCTTCATCCATAGCAGCTGGTAGATCAGAGAGATCTTTTACTTTCACAGTGCCTCTACTTGAACCACCACGGGCAGCTTTCACAAAGAGAGGCAGGCCAAAAGGTTTCAGCGATGAGGTAATTGAATCTGAGTCACTGCTCCATTGCTCTGCAGTAACAGTGATGCCTGGGGCGATCGTTAAACCATGGCGGGCAAAGAGCGCTTTTGACTCTGCCTTATCCATGGCAATCTCTGATGCAGCTGCACCGCATCCTGCATAGGAAATACCAATTGCATCAAGGTCGCGTTGCAAGCCACCATCTTCGCCATAGGTTCCGTGGAGTACTGGAAATATTGCATCAACCAACAACTTCTCGCCGTCGACTGAGAGCCCATCTTGAGACCTGTGAACTTCAGGGTAGTTGCCAGCAATTTCAGGTAGTCGACCACCTTTGATCTCTAAGTGATAATCGAGCGGCAGTAAGAGCCATTTTCCTTCGAGAGTAATACCGATCAATAGAGGTAGAAATTTGCTTCGATCAATTGCAGAGAGGACTCCCCCGGCAGAGAGACAAGAAATCTCATGTTCACTCCCTGGACCACCGCAGAGAATTGCGACACTCTTCATCGGATGAAGTTCTCTGCCTTAGTAGTGATCTCCATCAATCGCTGAAGCGCTTCATCGGGTGTAAGTGAGCCGTTGACGATATCTGCAACAGATTCAATCACAGGCACCTCGATACCAACGCGGTGGGCTATCTCAACGACAGCGCCAGCGGAAGCGACACCTTCAACCGTCTTTGCCACTTCGGTGCGAGCAACCTCCATTGATCCACTGCGACCTAGGATCTCTCCAAATGTGCGGTTACGAGAGAGTGGCGATCCACAGCTTGCAACGAGATCGCCCATACCCGCAAGGCCAGCAGCAGTTAATGGGTCTGAGCCGTGCGCTGCGCAAAGTCGAGCAACTTCATTGAGACCACGGGTAATGAGCATCGCTTGAGTATTTTCACCGTAACCCATTCCGATTGATATTCCAACAGAGAGTGCAATGACAGATTTAATAGCACCAGCTAATTCACACCCCATCACATCTGTAGAGGTATAGGTGCGGTAGTAAGGGGTGCGGAAGAGATCGCGAATTGTGTCGGCGAGTTCTTGAGTAGTAGCAGCCGCAACAGCACCTGCTGGTTGGCGCATCACCAACTCATCTGCGAGGTTGGGGCCGGTAATAATCGCGATCTGCGAGATCTCCCACATCTGCTCGATAATTTCAGTCATGCGCATTTGAGTACTAATTTCAATGCCCTTGAGAGTGCTCACAACAATTGCATCTTTGGCAATCAGTGGCTTCCACTCTGCAAGCATGGTGCGTAATTGCTGAGCAGGAATTGCCAGCACATAGATTTGTGAGTGAGCAAATGCTTCCTTCAAATCGGATGAGGCTCGTAGTTTTTCGGGGAGTACGTGTCTATCGAGATACTTCTGATTTGTATGGCGAGAGTTGATCTCATCTACTACATCATCGCTTCGACCCCAGAGCAGAACATCATTTCCTGCGTCGTGGAGAACTTGAGCCATGGTCGAACCCCATGCTCCTGCTCCAAATACCGTGACGCGTTCGCTCATTACTTTGCCTTTTTCTTGAAATTACCTGTGCGCGGTAACTCTGATGTGTGAGGGTCGAAGATTACTGGAGGACGTTTCTCTCCACGAATATCTTCGAGCATCTCCGTGATAGCTCGCATGATTTCAGCTGTTGCTTCAATGAGTGCTTGAGGATCTTCAGCCTTTCCTGCCCAACGAGAGAGATCTATCGGTTTTCCAACGCGCATCTCTATTGTCTTACGAGGAAAGAGGTAGATGCGATTGGTATAACGCGGAAGAATCTTTTGAGAGCCCCATTGAGCAATCGGAATAACTGGGGTATTTGTTGCCAGTGCTAATCGAGCACAACCAGTCTTTGCAACCATGGGCCAGAGCTGATCATCGCGAGTGAGGGTACCTTCGGGATAGACACCCAGGAGATGTCCTTGCTCGAGCAGAATCTTTGCGTGATCCACCGCTTTACGCGCATCACCCGACTCACGCTCTACGGGAATCTGGCCCGCAGCGAGAAGAATCTTTCCGATAACCGGAACTTTGAATACGCCGGACTTACCTAAGTAACGCGGAGCTCTTCCATTAGAGAAGAGGAGATCAGTAAGTACCAATACATCTGCATAGGAGAGATGGTTGGAGGCGACGATCGCGCGACCCGTCTGAGGAAGATTCTCTACTCCCCTCCAATCTCTCTTCATAATCAATCTAAAGATCGGAATGATGAGGGTCGTACAAATTTTAAAGGTGAGGTTTGTACCCAAAGGCTTGCCCTTTGGTGGCGCGTACGAAACTTTAAACTCAGCCATAACCGCAATTCTATGTCTTAAAAGAGAGATGGAGCCGGCATTCGCCGACTCCATCTCTACAAGTTCTGCGTGTTGAAGAATTACTTCTTCTTTGCAGCCTTCTTTACAACCTTCTTAGCTGCTGGCTTCTTCTTTGCAGGAGCCTTCTTAGCAACCTTCTTTGCTGCAGCCTTCTTAACAGGCTTCTTAGCAGCTGCCTTCTTTGCTGCTGGCTTAGCAGCTGCCTTAGCAACTGGCTTTACCTCTGGCTTTGGAGCAGGACCGAGCTTGCGATCGCCTGAGATGATCTCCTTGAGAGCCTTTGCAGGAAGGAAGCGAGCCTTCTTTGATGCCTTGATCTTGATTGTCTCGCCTGTGAATGGGTTACGACCCATACGTGCCTTGCGATCAACCTTCTTAAACTTACCGAAATCGTTGATCATGACATCGTTGCCTGCAGCCATGTTGCGGACGATTGTGTCAAAAACGATATCTACAGCGTGAGCTGCTTCCTTCTTGCTGCCGTTGAAGTGTGGGGCCAACGCAGCGATGAACTGGGCCTTATTCATTGATTTCCCCTAAGTTTTACGCGTAAA
>JBFYJI010000080.1:0-2764 GCA_041311505.1 Candidatus Nanopelagicales bacterium
CCGCTCTTGCGTGGTTTAGCTCTGCTCCCAAGAAGGCAAAGCGCGATGTCATCAACAAAATTGAAGATGAGGATGACAATAACTTCATAACTTTTATTGCCTAAACATTCACACGAAAAAGCCCCGACTCTTAGAGCCGGGGCTTTTTCTACTTTTTCTATGCGTCTTTAGCGCGAGCCTTAAGTGCGCGGGTCATTGCATCTCTACCTTCAAGCACTGCACGACGAAGTGCATGGGAGGCATCTTTGCCAGTCACATCAAGCCAATGCTGCGCCTTCTTGACGGTATCTTCACTAATAACCCAAGCAGGGAAGATGAGATTTGCAGTTGTCTCTGCAATCTCAAAGCCCTTTGTCTCCCAGACCTTAAGGAGTGAATCGAAATAAGAGCCAGCGAAATCTTCGAGAAGATCCCAGTGAATAGGCTCATTAAATCCACGGCACTTGTATGAGTGGATAGTGTTGCTGAGGTTATCTTCAGTGATTGATCGGAATGCTTCTGCCTTTGCTGCGGCTGTTGGGATGGCAGCATGTGCATACGCTGTCCACTGGACTCCGTGTGCTGTCTGATCGAGCTTTGATTCTGTTTCAATTTCAGCAGCGCCAAAGATTCCACGCTTCACACCACAGATGAAGATGTACCAGCGGATTTCAGCATCAACCACAAGCCCATTGATTGATCCGTTGAGAATCTCCTTGATGCGATCGAACTGAGCTGGTGTAACAGCGTTGTTAGCGAAGGCGCGAGCAAATTGCATCTGGTGGTCAGAGCCAGGAGCTGAAGCATCGAGCATCTCACCAAAGGCATTAGCAAGGGCCAAGCGAAGTCCATCGCGATTCTTTGGATCGGCATATGCCCAGACGGCAGTATCTAGTTGCATGAGGGTTGCGTTAACAATGGCAATATCAGACTCGCTCTTGAGTGCATTGATAGCAATTGCTACGTAGTCAGATGCTGAAAGCTCGCCATCGCGAGTTGAATCCCAGAGTGAAGCCCAGATGAGTCCACGAGCGAGTGAATCATCGAGAGTTCCGAGGTAATTCTTCATCGTCTCGATCGACTTCTCGTCGAAGCGAAGCTTTGCATATGTCTGATCGTGATCATTGACCAGTACGAGGTCTGCAACCTTTTCACCCGCGAGTTCCTTAACCTCTGTGAGAGCGCCAGCAACATCAAGTTCAACACTCTTACGACGAGTAAGTGCACCGTTCTTGATATCAAAGAGGCCAACATGGAGGCGGTGAGGGCGAAGTTCTGTTGAGCCAACAGGCATTGTTGGAGCAAGCTGCTTCACAGAGATTGACTTATATGAATCGCCATCGACTTCAATCACAGGGCTTAGTGTGTTTACACCTGCTGTGCGCAGCCATGTAGATACCCATGGTGTGAGGTCTCGACCCGAAGCAGCTTCGAGTTCAACGATCAAATCTGAAAGGGTTGTATTTCCGAATGCATGCTTTGAGAAGTAGAGGCGAAGCCCCTTGATGAAATTGTCGCGTCCAACGTGAGCGACAAGCTGCTGAAGGACTGAAGCGCCTTTTGCATAAGAGATTCCGTCGAAGTTCGTGCGAACTGCATCAAGGTCTTCCATCTCGACTGCGATTGGGTGAGTGGTAACCATCTGGTCTACACGATATGCCCAGTTCTTACGGAGTGAGTTGAACTCAGTCCAAGCTTTCGTGTACTTAGTTGATTCACTGACAGATTGATATGAAGCCCACTCCGCAAATGACTCATTAAGCCAGAGGTCTTCCCACCACTTCATTGTGACCAAGTCTCCGAACCACATGTGAGCCATCTCGTGATGAATCGTCGTTGCGCGTGAAACGTAATTGCGTTCAGTCACCTTACTACGGAAAATCAAGACATCTTCGTGGAAAGTCACACAGCCGACGTTCTCCATTGCACCCCAGTTGTACTCAGCAACTGCGATCTGGTCATACTTACCGAATGGATATGCAAGACCGAATGTCTTTTCAAAGTAAGCAAAACCCTGCTTAGTGACTTCAAAGATATTCTCCGCATCGACATGCTTGAAGAATGACTTTCGAGCATAAATTCCGAGAGGGATTGTCTTCTCGCCCTTGTACTCGTCATGCACTGATGTATATGCACCAGCGACGATTGCAGTTACATAAGTTGAGATAACTTGAGACTCGGCAAATTGAATGAACTTGCGGTCGCCTTCGACATCTTTCTGACTCTCGATGCCGTAATTTGAAATTACTTCCCAATGCTTAGGGGTGATGGTGCTGATTTTAAATGTTGCTTTCTGATCTGGTTGATCGAAGCAGGCATACATACGGCGAGCATCACCGGTCTCGAACTGTGTGTAGAGGTATACCTCGTTATCCACCGGGTCTACGAATCGGTGGAGACCTTCACCTGAGTTGGAGTAGATGCCATCGTGTTCAATCTCGAGGACGTTATCTTCGGCGATGGCTGGAAGATAGACAGTTTCACCATCAAACTGCGGATCGAAATCTTGGCCATTGAGCTTTGCGCTGATGACCTGCTTGCCCACGCAGTCGATAAAAGTTGTTGCACCTGGCTTAAGGCCCTTGAACTTGACGGTGGTCTTAACTCGGAAGACCTCTGGACCCGTAGTAAGGTCGAGATCGATTGAGTAGCTCGAGACCTTTAGGGTGGTAGAACGCTCTGCCGCCTCGACTTGCTTGATATTTGTGCCTGGCACGGTGAACTCCTTATATATGGATTACGTGGATGAACTGAGCGTAATCCAACCATAAGATTCTCGCTATGG
>JBFYJI010000027.1:0-11075 GCA_041311505.1 Candidatus Nanopelagicales bacterium
TCGACAGAGTTAACGCATGCACTGCAGGTCATGCCAGAGACTGCGTATGTCTGAGAGATCAAAGTAGCTTTAGAGAGATCTACTTCAGGAAGAGGTGCATCTAGAGGCTTCTTATGGTGCGCGAGGTCAATCTGAATATCTTCCACTCTACTTCTCTTCTCTTATATGACTTTCTAATTACTTCTCTCGATTACTTTCCTTGCAGAGCATTAACAACGTAGCTATGGAGCACCTTATTAGTGGAGAGTCCATTTCCACCGTGTGGTCCTGGCACTCCAGCTGTGTTGGAGAAGACTCCTCCAGCCTCTGTGACGATGAGGTCGAGGGCTGCCATATCCCAGAGTGCAAGAGTTGGTTCGATCGCAACCTCGAGCGCACCTTCTGCTACCAGCATATGGGACCAGAAATCACCATAACCTCGTGTGCGCCAAGCGCTCCCCAATAACTTCTGGAAAGGTTCAAGCATCTCACCCCATCCGGCAAAGTCGGAGTAAGAAATCGATGCATCTTCAATCTTTGCAACACCTGATACTGAAATCTTTCGAGGTGTTTCATGGTTCAGGGATACATAAGCTCCACCGTCGAGATGCGCATACCAACGTCTAAAGAGCGCTGGCGCACTGACAACACTTGCAACAGTACGTTGTGAGCCATCGCTCTGGCGCTCAATGAGTGCGATCAGAGTTGCCCATGTAGGTACTCCGCGGAGAAAATTCTTAGTTCCGTCGATGGGATCAATAACCCAATATCGATCTTTCTCAAGACCCTCATTGCCAAACTCTTCTCCAACTATTCCGTCGTCAGGACGATGCGCATGCAAGAGTGCGCGAATTGCTTCCTCGGCAGATTTATCTGCATCTGTAACGGGGGTGTTATCGGGCTTTGTTGTGACGGTGAGGTCGAGAGCTTGATAGCGCTTAAGAGTGATTGCATCGGCAGCATCTGCTAAGCGGTGTGCGAGAGTGAGATCATCACCGTGGCTGTAGTGGGTAGCGTTACTGCTCATTCTCTAAGTCTACGGAACTCTTCACATCTAATAGCGACCGTAAACTCTCGACTCGGATCTTTCGCTCCTCAAACTGGCCTGGCTCAGCGCTCATCCAGCCATTGAGTGCACAACCCTCTTCGGCATGTGAGCAATGAGACATACATGTTGCGGCAACTTCGGCTAAATCTGGAAATGCCTCGACTATTTCACGAGGATCGCGATGGGCAAGTCCAAATGCACGGATGCCTGGGGTATCGATGATCCAACCGCCATCGGGGAGCTCAAGAGCAACAGCGCTCGATGAGGTGTGGCGACCTCGTCCTGTCACATCATTAACATCACCAGTGATGCGATCTGCATCAGGAACCAACTCATTTATCAGCGTTGATTTTCCGACTCCGGAGTGGCCGACGAGTACTGACACTTTTCCTTGGAGAAGTGCTCTGATTTCTTCAACCTGCGCAGGTCGCTCTGAAACTTGAGAAGATGTAGTGATGATATCGACACCGAGAGCTTGATACTTCTCAATAAAGTCTGGAACAGGCGCGACATCCATCTTTGAAACAACGATGATTGGATGAATCTTCTCGATAAAGGCGCTGACCAAGAATCGATCAATGAGACCACGACGTGGCTCAGGATTTGCCGCTGCGATCACGATGAGCATCTGATCGATATTTGCGACGATGGTGCGCTCTACCTTTGCAGCATCATCAACTGTGCGGCTGAGAGAGTTCTTACGTTCGTTGACCTTAACGATGCGAGCGAGAGTGCCCTCATCTCCAGATGTATCGCCCACAATCTCGACAGAGTCTCCGACTACAACTGATTTAGGGCCGAGTTCGCGCGCCTTCATCGCAATAACGAAGCGGTTATCTGTCACACATCCCGTACGTCCTCGATCTACAGATATGACAAGAGCTGTCTCTGAACTCTCATGTGCGGGGCGGTCTTTGCTGCGACGGCGAGTAGTACGTGAAGGTCGGATGCGAACATCGCTCTCATCATATTCTCGACGTGTCATAGGCAACTTATTATCCCAGCAGACTCTGCCAGAGCCCAGGGAAGTCAGTAAGGGTCTTACGCGTAGTCGCAATATTTTCGACCTCAATGCCTTCAACAATGAGTCCGATCACCGCACCTGCAGTTGCAAGGCGATGGTCTTCATAGGTGTGGAAAGTACCTGCGCGAAGTGGGCGTGGATTAATGTGAAGAGCGCTCTCTTCCTCAGAGACATCACCACCAAGTCCATTAATTTCACGTGTCAGTGCAGCGAGACGATCAGTCTCATGGAGACGAAGATGAGCAATTCCGCGTAGATGTGATGGTGAATCAGCGAGAGCGGCAAGAGCGGCAATAGAAGGTGTTAACTCACCAACATCGTGGAGATCGATATCGATTCCGCGGATGCTCTCGCCTCCAGTTACCTTCAGCCCACCCTCAACAAATTCAACACGTGATCCCATTGCTGTAAATATTTCACGAAGCTGATCACCTGGTTGTGTTGTCTTCTTTGGCCAATCGGCAACCGTGATCGATCCACCGCAGACCATTGCGAGAGAGATAAATGGTGCGGCGTTCGATAAATCTGGCTCGATGATGAGATCTTGCCCTTGTAGCTCACCTGGTTCAACTCGCCATGTCTGTGCTGCAGAATCGACTGTGACTGTTGCGCCGAAGTCTCGCAACATCTGCACAGTCATTTCAATGTGAGGCATCGATGGGAGGGTGCCGCCAGAGTGCTTTACTGTAATTCCGTTGGTCATACTTGGACCAACAAGAAGGAGAGCTGAGAGGAATTGGCTCGATGCGCTTGCATCGATAGTTAACTCACCACCGGCAACAGAACCTTTAGCTTTCATTACCAGTGGAAGTGAATATCTTCCTTCGTGATCAATCTCGATTCCAAGATCTTCAAGAGCTTTGATCACTGGCCCAAGCGGACGTTCGTAGCTGCGAGGATCTCCATCAAATGTAATTTCTCCTTGTGCAAGTGCAGCCAGTGGCGGTAAGAAACGCATGACAGTGCCGGCATTACCGACATCGATACGTGCAGGTCCTTGTAGTGGCGCCGGAGTAATTACCCAGTAATCACCTTGGGCATCGCTGCCATTTTCAATCGTGACGCCCATTGCGACAAGGCCGGCTGACATCAACTCTGAATCACGAGATATAAGTGGCCTGCGAATAATCGAAGGGCTTTTTGCCTGAGCAGCCAAAATCAGTGCGCGATTGGTAACAGATTTCGAGCCAGGGATTGTGACGGTTGCATCGACAGGCTGAGCGCCGCGAAAGGGCGCAGGCCATAGTGGATGCGATGAGGTCATGAGGTAAGTCTACCTGTCTGCCTACTGATTAGAATTCCCTTTATGTGCGGAAGATATGCGATGGCTCAGAGCCAAGAAGAGATCGTTGCATTCTTCAATCTCACCGATAACGCTTCTAATCCCACTCTTCCTCTCAATTGGAATGTTGCTCCTACCAATGAGATCTATATCGTCCGCGATGAGAGCGGCAATGAATCTTCTCCTCGTATTCTCGACACGGCATCGTGGGGGCTCATTGCACCGTGGCAGAAGAATCTTGCCGATGCTCGTGCGGGTCAATCACATGCAATCAATGCTCGAAGTGAATCTATTCATGAGAAGCCAACTTTTCGTGATGCATTTAGAACAACTCGTTGCTTAATTCCTGTCACCGGTTATTACGAGTGGGCTACAGCGCTAGGAAAATATCCACCGAAGCAACCTTTCTACATCACAAGCGCAAGCGGTGATCCACTTTCGATCGCAGGTATTTGGAGTACATGGATCAGTGATAAAGGCGAGAAGTTTCAGAGCGCCTCCATCATTACTCGTGAAGCGGTGGGCGAGTTAGCCACCATTCATAGTCGCATGCCAGTCTTTATGGCGCGCGATAGATGGGATATCTGGCTAGACCCAAAGAACCGTGAGATTGAATCACTCAAGTCATTGATGGTCACAACTGATCCTGCAGCTGGTTTAGTTACTCGACCAGTCTCTCCCCGCGTCAACATCGTCGCCAATAACGGCCCTGAGATTCTCGCGCCATATGAGTTAGGTGAGCCTGAAACTCTTTTCTAAGACTTTCCTCACCATCCTAAGGTGAGAACTCCCAGCCTTCGGGTTAGGATGGATTTAATGACATCGAAGGATTTAGTACTCGAGAGCGCTGCCGATCGCACCATTCGGTTTGAGCGCGATGCTCTCGCGTTTACAGACCAGCTCTATGCAGCTGCACTTCGATATACAAAGAACCCAGAAGATGCACGCGATCTTGTGCAAGATACATACTTAAAGGCATTTACCTCTTTCCATCAATTTGAAGAAGGAACCAATCTTCGCGCCTGGCTCTATCGCGTACTCACAACAACCTTTATTAACTCTTATCGCAAGGGACAGCGCCAACCTCAGATTGCTCAGAATGAGTTAGAAGATTGGCAAGTTGCGCAAGCACAATCTCATACAAGTGACCTGGGTAAGTCAGCTGAAGTTGAAGCGCTTGAAAATCTTCCTGATAGCGACATCAAGCGCGCACTGCAGGAGATTCCAGAAGATTTCCGCATGGTCGTCTACCTCGCAGATGTTGAGGGATTCTCTTACAAAGAGATCGCCGAGATTGTCGGAGTTCCTGCCGGAACCGTGATGTCTCGCCTCAGTCGTGGTCGTAAGCAACTACGCGAAAAGCTCGCAGGCTATGCAAAGGAGCTTGGTTACAACACTGATGCGAAGAAGAAATCGGGGGAGGTGAAGTAATGAGCTATATCGAGATTCAATGTGGCGATGTACTCGCCTCGGTCATCTTTATTATTGAAGGCGAGTTCGATCAACTCCCTCAGCGTTCTGCAATCGAAAACCACATCAGTACTTGCCTTCCATGTACCGCAGAAATTGAACATGAGCGCGCAATGCATGACCTCTTGCAGGAGACTCTTCGCCGTAGTTGTAATGAGCGCGCACCAGAGGATCTACACCAAGCCATCCATCGCCAACTTCGTGCCCAGATGGCTGCCGGCACAGAGGTTGTTACGCAGTTCAGCATGACTGAGATCTCGATTGAGATTGACGAATTTGGAAATATCGAGCATCGCGAGATCCAGATTGAGCAGACTCATATTCAGCACTTTATCGATGAGGATCCTGATGCAACCCGCTGAAGATGTCATCGGAGCAGTTGGCTTCTCTGTCATGACAGTGCGCCCTGGCGATACCGCACTTGCGATGGGCCTCTCTGATCTTCCCGTTGTTGCGACATCTCACTTATTACATGCGATGGAATCTGCAACTATCGCAGCCCTTAGCGAGTATCTCGATAATGGTGAGACGACTTTCTTGCTATCAACTTCCATCACTCTCTTGGCTTCAGCTCAAGTAGGAGATGAACTCCGCGCCAATGCTCGATGCATCAACATTGAGGGTAGAGAGATAACTTTTGAATGTGACGTTTATGAAGGCGAGCGACATATCGCTCAAGCCGAAATAAAAAGAGCGACAGTGGAGCGAGTAACATTCCTCGCCCGCACTGCCGCTGAATCTCTTATTAAGAACTAGCTGTTGCCAGTTCGAGGGATTAAGCCTTCTTTGTCTCCCAAAAGATCTCTGCAATCTCATCAATCTTAGCGATCAATGAATCTGCAACAGCAACATCCTGAGTTCCCTTAGTACCTGCAGCTCCTGCAAGCTTTGTCGCCTCATTAAAGAGTGAGTGAAGCTGTGGGTACTTCTCAAAGTGAGGAGCCTTGAAGTAATCAGTCCAGAGAACCCAGAGGTGCTCCTTCACTGCATGTGAACGCTCTTCCTTGATTGCAACAGAGCGTGAACGGAAATCAGCATCTGTATTGGCTGCGTACTTCTCCATGCAAGCCTTTACAGAGAGGGCTTCGATGCGAGCCTGTGCTGGGTCATAGACGCCACATGGAAGATCGCAGTGAGCGAGGACAGTTGTCTTTGGTGCAAATACTGCTTCAAATAGGTTTCTCATGGGCGAAAGGTTAGTGCAGCTGCCCGTGGAGTGCATCTCCAGCCCTGCACTTTAGACTCTCCCCATGAGCAAGTACGCCACAGTCCTCGTTGAAGGTAACTCCATGGAGCCGACCTATAAATCGGGAGATTGGCTGATGGCAAAGTGGGCCGGCTTTGCCCTTAAGGATGAGCACTTTTCTCTCATGGGTCTTCTCGGCAATATCTTTGGCGATCGCGTAGTTGCAGGAGATGTCGCGGTTATCGAACGCCCTGAATATCCAGGGATTTATTACGTGAAGCGAATCTCTGAAGTGCGTCACGAGACAAATCAAATATTCGTTCTCAGTGATAACCCAGAAGGCAATGATTCTCGCGAGTGGGGTTGGTTGCCAGTTTCATCGGTGCAGGCAAAAGTAGTGTCACGAGTGCGCCGAGCAAGAGATCACAAGAAATAGGCAATAGATTCCAGCGCTTTTAGTTAATCCTCGGGATATTGAATACCTGGATAGCCCTATTAGTAATTTCTCCTCTCTGTGTTACTTTCCAGAAAAGAGAGGAAGAGGAATGAAAATTCTAATAATTACATTATTGGTCTCACTCAATCTCACTACTTCGGCAAATGCAGCAAATCTTCCGATAAGGACTGAAATTGCCATAGTCGATGGAGGAAGTGGTGGACCATGGGCATCAGGAGAGAACTCTCTACATTGCCGATTTTGGTGCTAAGAAATGTTAAAAGTGAAGAAGCTCGTCCATTGCTTTGAATGCGGCACCGTCTATGACAGGAAGACACGTCTATTCTGCCCACAATGTGGTGAAGAAAAAGTTTTTATTCCAGCACTCCATGATGAAAACTATGACATCACAAAAGACACGGGTGAGCTAGCCCGCATGAGGTTATATGGAATTGCGGCGGCACTTGTGTTGCTCGTTCTTACGTTGAATTTAAGGTAAGAATCAAAATCCCCGACTAGGTATCTGGTCGGGGATTTTGATTTTGGACTTTTTCTGCTCTATTAGCGAGTAAACGCCTCCTGCAACAACGCCTTCAACTCTTCCTCATGCAAGTGGTGGTTACCAGTTGCAGGTGACGCTGTTGATCGGCGTGAAACGCGGCGGAATACGCGGTTATCAATTGCACGTCCACCGAGCGCCTCTGATGTGCGGAGCGCGATATGAGGCCATGGGCCCTGATTTGCTGGCTCATCCTGAACCCAGAGAAGGGTTGCATTTGGATGCTTTGCAGCTTCCTCACGCATTGCATCGATAGGAAGTGGATAGAGAAGTTCAACGCGAACAATCGCTGTTGTGTTCTCACCAAGCTTCTCACGCTCTGCAACGAGGTCATGATAAATCTTGCCTGAGCAGAAGATCAGACGTGATGCGTTCTGCACCTTGTCATCACCGATGACTGGGCGGAATGTTCCGCTAGTGAAATCACTCAACTGTGATGCAGCTGCCTTGAGGCGCAACATCGACTTTGGAGTGAAGACAACCATTGGACGGCGAGTTGGGTTGGCAACGTGCCAACGCAACAAGTGGAAATAAGAAGCAGGTGAAGATGGCTGAGCAACAGTCATATTGTTCTCAGCACAGAGCTGGAGGTAACGCTCAATACGTGCTGATGAGTGATCTGGGCCTTGGCCTTCATATCCATGTGGGAGCAAGAGCACTACAGATGAACGCTCTCCCCACTTCTGCAGAGCTGAAGAGATGAACTCGTCAACGATTGTCTGAGCACCGTTAGAGAAGTCACCGAACTGGCCTTCCCACATCACAAGCGCCTCAGGGCGAACCACTGAATATCCGTATTCAAAGCCCATCGCAGCGTATTCGCTGAGCAATGAGTCGATAACGAAGAACTGGTTTTCGTCGTTGATCAATGAACGTAGTGGTGTCCACTCATTTGCATTCTCTGCATCAACAATCACAGCGTGACGGTTGGAGAATGTTCCACGACGTGAATCCTGTCCAGCCAAACGGATTGGATGGCCTTCCTTCAAAATTGAGCCGAATGCAAGGAGCTCTCCCATAGACCAATCGATTGTTCCGTCGTTGAGCATCTCTGGTCGACGTGCCAACTGTGGAGCCATCTTTGGATGGAGATTAAATCCTTCAGGTGTTGCAACCTGTGTTGCTGCAATTTCACGAGCAAGTGATTCTGGAATTGCAGTTGCAATCGCCTCAGCAGCTGGTGGAACTGGTGCCTTAAAGTTTGGATCGTGATCTGGCACATGGTTTGCAACTGATGCAAAGACGGCTTCAAGTTCTGCCTGGTATTCAGCCTGGACTTGCTGCGCTTCTTCTGGAGTGATGTCACCGCGACCAACAAGCGCCTCTGTGTAAAGGGTGCGTGTTGTGCGCTTTGCACCAATCAACTTGTACATCATTGGCTGCGTGAATGCTGGCTCATCGCCCTCATTGTGTCCACGACGACGGTAGCAGACCATGTCGATGACAACATCCTTATGGAATGCCTCGCGGTATTCGAATGCAAGGCGAGCAACACGAACACATGCCTCAGGATCGTCACCGTTAACATGGAAGATTGGCGCCTCAATCATCTTTGCAATATCAGTTGAGTATCGCGCAGTACGTGATGCATGTGGTGATGTTGTAAATCCAACTTGGTTATTGATAACAACGTGGATTGTTCCGCCTGTGCGATATCCAGCAAGACCCGACAACTGGAGAGTCTCCATATTGACGCCCTGTCCTGCAAATGAGGCATCTCCGTGGAGAAGGATTGGAAGAACTGAATAAGCGCCCTTCGTATTGAGGCGATCCTGCTTTGCGCGGACGATGCCCTCAAGTACTGGGTTTACAGCTTCAAGGTGTGATGGGTTTGCAGCGAGATAAATCTTTGTCTGTGCACCAGATGCAGCAGTAAAGACACCTTCTGTTCCCAAGTGGTACTTCACATCGCCAGAGCCGTGTACTTCATTCTCTGCGTAATGACCTTGGAACTCCTGGAAGATTTGACCAGATGACTTACCTGCGATATTTGCAAGCATATTAAGACGACCACGGTGTGGCATACCGATACATACCTCATCGAGTCCTCGCTCTGCTGCTGCAGAAACAATTGCATCAGTCAAAGGAATAACAGATTCGCCACCTTCGAGTGAGAAGCGCTTCTGACCAACAAACTTAGTCTGCAGGAATGATTCGAAAGCCTCTGCGCTATTGAGTTTACGCAAGATACGAAGCTGTTCGTTGCGATCGACCTTTTCAAACTTCTTCTCCAGGTTATCTTGGAACCACTTACGTTCATCTGGATTAGAGATGTGCATGTATTCGGTTCCGATTGAGCGGCAGTATGAATCGCGGAGAAGTCCGAGAATCTTGCGAAGTGGAAGGAATGCCTTTCCACCGAATCCACCAGTTGCAAATTCGCGATCGAGATCCCACAAGGTGAGTCCATGTGTTTGAACATCGAGATCAGGATGTGTGCGCTGCTTATAGACAAGCGGATCTGTATCTGCCATGAGGTGTCCCCATGTGCGATATGCAGCAATCAATTGCTGAACACGTGCAGTTTTGTCGATCTCTGAATCCTTCGTGACTGCAAAGTCTGCAGCCCAGCGAATTGGCTCGTATGGAATACGGAGCGCAGTAAAAATCTCGTCGTAGAAGTCATCTGCGCCGAGAAGAAGTTCATGGATGCGACGGAGGAAATCACCTGACTGTGCACCTTGAATAACGCGGTGGTCGTATGTGCTTGTCAGTGTAAGAACCTTGCTCACAGCCATACGTGCAAGAGTTGCCTCTGAAGCGCCCTGGAATTCAGCTGGATAATCCATTGCACCAACGCCCATGATGAGACCCTGGCCCTGAACAAGACGTGGAACAGAGTGAACTGTTCCGATTGTTCCTGGGTTTGTGAGAGAGACAGTTGTTCCTGCGTAATCTTCGACGGTAAGAGTTCCGGTACGAGCCTTCTTTACAGTCTCTTCATATGCAACCCAGAACTGACCAAAATCAAGAGCTTCACAACCCTTAATAGATGGAACCAACAACTGACGTGTTCCATCTGGCTTTGCCAAGTCGATCGCGATACCGAGGTTGATGTGCTCTGGCTTTCCAACAGCAGGCTTGCCGTCGACCTCACCAAAGAATGCATTCATCTCTGGCATCTGACGGATCGCCTTGATCATTGCGTAAGCGATGATGTGCGTAAATGAAACTTTTCCACCACGACCTCGTGCGAGGTGGTTGTTAATAACAATGCGGTTATCGATCATCAACTTCGCGGGAATTGCGCGAACGGATGTTGCAGTTGGAACAGTAAGAGATGCCTCCATTGACTGGACGACGCGACCTGCAACACCACGGAGTGGTTCCATAGTTGATGCACTAGGTGCAGCAAGAGTTGGAGCTGGCTTTACATCTGCCTGTGCTGGAGTTGCTGGCGTAACTGGAACCTCACGAACAACTGGTTGTGATTGAACAGGTGCTGGTGTTGCAACCGGAGTTGCAGCAACTGGCGCTGGTGCAACCGGAGCAGCCGCGGGAGCAGGTGTGGAAGGTGTGTATGAAATATTTGGTGGAGTTACTGGCTTAGGTGTTGGAGGAGTTCCTGCTGATGGCTTTGCACCAGCGGCTCCTGCCTGTGGGTTGTTCTGGAAGTACGTCACCCACTCTGCAGGTACTGACGATGGATCTGCTTGGTATCGCTCGTACATCTCTTCGACGAGCCAATCATTTGCACCAAAATCTTGTCCTGAAGACACTGAGCGCTCCTTTGCGACCTCGATCTGCCAACCTGCAGGCTAAGAGTATCGGCTGAGAGGCTCCTATATAAATGGAGAAAGTGGCCTCAAAAGAGCGAGATGGAGCACAGTTTGAGGCCGATTGGCTTTATTGGGCTTAATTGGAGCCAGAGCTCTTAGCCTCTTTGAAGAGGCCGACAATGACAGTTACTGCCATTACAGAAATTGGAATTGCGAGCCAATAAACCTTGGCTTCAAATTGATATTTCACGACTCCAAGGGCAATGAGATTGGCGAGAATTGCAGGGGCGAACACTCGTCGATTTCCTGCCTTCACCCCGCGGGCAAGGAAGAAGAGACCGATTGCTCCGAGAAGGGCCATCCCAATAACGC
>JBFYJI010000081.1:0-2727 GCA_041311505.1 Candidatus Nanopelagicales bacterium
GTTGCACCGGTTGGCCCTGTTGCTCCTTGTGGTCCCGAAGGACCGGAAGCTCCAGGAGAACCTGCCAGACCAGATGGTCCAGCAACGCCTGGCAAACCTTGATCGCCCTTCTCTCCTCTCTCTCCTTGCATTCCTTGCGGACCTTGAGGACCTGTTGCACCGATTGGTCCTTGTGGTCCTGTCTGTATTGATGATGAAGACGTTGTCTTTCCATTACTTCCATTCTTTCCATCACTACCTGCAGGACCTGTTGGTCCTTGCAAGCTGACAGGTGATGGCCACTTCCCACTCTTCTTAGGTCCGTAGAGCAAGAGGCTTCGTGTGTCGATATAGAAATCACCATCTCTACCGAGACTGTTCTTTGGTGCGCCCTTTCCATTCAAAATCGTATTTGCGATCGGAGTAGTGCTTCTACCTGCTGCGCTAGAAGAAGGCAGTGAAGTGAGAAGTACTGAGATTGAAATCAGAGCGATGAGTGATTTCGAAGAGGAGGCCATATCGCTGCTCTGCCTTTCATGGGTGAGTCCTGGAGTTTTAAGGCGCAAGTCTGAGATGGGCTGATTACTCTCAGTAATCAGGAACTCCCTATCTCACTCTCAGGATTGACGGGGAGAGCCCTGTTTTCTTCACAGAAAGTAGCCATTTATTCACAAGGTGCACTCAGGTTCCCTGACTATCTTTCTGAGCATGGAGGTGTTTATTACACCTAAGTCAGCAACACGGGGCTGACGGTTAGTTAGGGACAGGAGACATGCATATGTCAAAGAAAAAGGTAATCGCAGTTGCTGTAACAACTGTGGCACTGACAGCAGGATCTTTTGGAATTGCTGAGGCAGCTTCAAAGGCGAAGGTCACAAAGACCAAAATTTCTCAGACTTCAACAACTGGCGTTGCTAATCCAATGGCCAATGGTGTTGCAGGTCGCGGACAAGAACTTGCATCAGTACTTGCAGCTCTCGTCACAAAGGGAACAATCACACAGGCACAGGCTGATGCAATCACTGCTGCATACAACGCAGCAGAAGCAGCAGAGCACGCAAATGATGCAATGGGACCACGCGGTGGTTTCGGTCCATTTGGTGACAAGCTCACTGTGATCTCATCAACACTCGGAATTGATTCAGCGACAATCCAGTCACGACTCAAGGCTGGCGAGACTCTCGCAACAATCGCTGGAGCAAAGAAGGATGCACTCATTGCAGCTCTCGTTGCAGATGAGACAAAGAACATTGATGCAGCTGTGACTGCTGGATCACTTACCGCGGCTCAGGCAACTCAGCTCAAGGCAGATCTTGTTGCTCACGTAACAGCTGAAGTCAACGCAACTGCACCAGCAGGCGGCCCACGTGGCGGCATGATGGGTGGCAAGGGTGGTCGCGGCCACGGTGGAATGGGTGGCGGAATGATGGGTGGAGCTACTCCAACTATCCCAACACCAACAACCACAACATCTTCAAACTAAGAAATAACTTCATGTAGTTCCTCCATTGGGTAGAAAACCCGCCAAGCTGCCCCATTGCTTGGCGGGTTTTCATTTGCCTGAGAGTATGGCGTGATTAAATTGCTCATGCGCATTCACATCGGTAGCGATCACGCCGGCCTTGAGTTTAAGAACGAACTCATCGAACACCTTGTGAGTAATGGCCATGACGTCACCGACCACGGTCCATACCAATTCGATGCCCTCGATGATTACCCGGATTTCTGTATCCCCACAGCGGAGGCTGTCGCTAAAGACGAGAGATCTCTCGGAATTGTTCTGGGTGGCTCGGGAAATGGTGAGCAGATCGCTGCAAATAAAGTAGCTGGCATTCGAGCAGCGCTTGTCTGGAGCATCGAGACTGCAAAGCTTGCTCGCGAACATAACAATGCAAATGTCATCTCTATTGGACAACGTCAACACACCGCCGATGAGGTGAAATCATTTATTGATGCCTTTATTGCAACAGCATTTCCAGGCGATGAGCGCCATGCACGTCGCATCGGCAAAATCGCCAAGTATGAAGAGAAGTGCTGCTAACTCTTAAAGAATCTAAAGTCGTTGACTTGATGATCTTTCGTTAGACCTTGGCCTTCAAATCGTGTCTCTGGTCGCCACGGCGGGCGTTCAACTTTTCCTCCAGTAAAGAGAGTTGTTGCCGCAAAGACTTCTTCAATCCATTCGGCATACGGAACCCAATCGGTGGCGATGTGAATAAATCCGCCATCCTTTAACTTGGGCGCAATTAACTGCAAGAAATTCTCATTGACGATACGTCGCTTATGGTGGCGCTTCTTCTGCCAAGGATCTGGAAAGAAAAGATGAATTCCGTCGAGTGATGTATCTTCGATCATGTCATGGAGTATCAAGTGTGCATCTCCTTGAATTACCCGAAGGTTTTTCAGCTCATACTCATGGATGAGCGCAAATAACTTTCCTACCCCTGGACGGTGAACATCGACTGCAAGGAAACCTTTCTCCGGAAAGGCTTTACCGATGAGTGCAGTGGCCTCCCCCATGCCGAAGCCGATTTCCATAATGATCGATTGAGAATCTGGAAAGAGGGCGGGCAGATGTAACTTCTCGGTGCCCTGCTCGATTCCGTATGAATCCCAGTGCTTATCGAGGGCTGCCTGCTGAGGGCCAGTAATTCGAGAGCCTCGGATGCGATAACTACGTACGGTGGGCTCTTCCATAGCGAGAATCTTATGGTTGGATTACGCTCAGTTCATCCACGTAATCCATAT
>JBFYJI010000082.1:0-2701 GCA_041311505.1 Candidatus Nanopelagicales bacterium
ATGTATGGAGCGGTAATCGGTTCGCCATTTACGATCACTCTCTTAGGCGGTAGTGGAACTGGAGCTGTGACAGAAACTCTCACCGGTGTAAGCACGGCTCCTGGGTGTGCCATTTCAAACCATGTATTGACTTCATCTGCAACACAGATTAGTTACTGCCAGCTCCAAGTTACGAAGGCGGCAGATACCAATTACCTCATAGAGAGCTCGACCGTTCAGATCTACTTCATGCAGTTTGGTGTCAATATGCCCACTAACCAAGTGGGTAGCGGCTCGACTATCGCTCTCAATGGAATTACATCCTTCTTCATCGATGCATCTTCTGCGCCGCTCTTCACTTCTCTGGGTTCAGATTCAGCAACCGTGGGAACAGTCATTCTCATCAATGGAGCCGGCTTCTACTTCGCAGATCCATCAAAGGTCTCGATTAAGTTCTGGCGCAATGTTGGCGCCATCACCTATACCTTGGTGAGCGACTCACAGATTTCAGTCACCGTTCCCGTTGGAGCGACCACAGGGCGCATCGTCATCACCACGCCAAATGGGATTGCTGCCACATCTACCTTTACGGTGCTCCCTTGAGGCTCGTTGTAGTATGGCGGTCTAATCGAGATGGGGGAGGGTCATGAGTTACTTCAATAGCCCTGCCGACCCTGACGATTTTGAAGATGGCTACTCTGAAGAAGTTTCACCGCGAAGCCGTCGCGCCAAGATTAATCTCGGAATCTTTCTCGCCGTACTAGGCCTTCTCGGAACATCTCTTGCTGCAAATATCTCTCTCGGTTCTGGAAATCGAAAAGAGTTTGGTCAGGGTATTTTCCAAATTAAGGCATGCGATCAGTGGGTCGGTGTTGGACTCACCACTGGTCAAGGTGCGCAGAACACATACGTTGCCAACGTAGACCTCTATGGTCTCGATCCGCGTGGATGCAAGAACACAATCTTTCGCATTAAGTTCTTTCCAACAGGAAGCACTACTGCAATGAATATGTATCTTGGCGCAGGTCCAACATCTGCTACCACAGATTCTGTGACTGCAACTTCACTCGTTACACGTATTACAAATACAACATTTACAGGTTCAACTCAGGCGCAGTACAACGCCTGGGCATATGATGCAGTCACTTTGATCGACCCACAAGGTCGCGATATTGGATTTGCAGATAATTACGAGTTGATTGATTACACGCCTGCTACTGGTGTCTACACAATTGTCTTTACATACCCTCGCGCCGTTGCAACTCAAGTCGCGAGCGTCACTATTGAAACTGCTAAGTATTCGTAGATAGACTGGCCGGTATGAAGAAGCTACAGAATTTCATCAATGGCCAGTTAGTAGATTCAAAGTCAGGGGAGACCACAACTCTCATCAACCCTGCAACAGGACAACCTTTTGCAACTGCTCCGATCTCAAACGCTGCCGATGTCGATGCAGCGATGAAGTCGGCAAGTGATGCATTCGTTGATTGGCGCGACTCAACGCCTTCAGAGCGCCAGCGCGCACTTCTGAAGATTGCTGATGCAATTGAGGCTCGCGCTAATGAGTTTGTAGCGGTCGAATCCGAAAACTGCGGAAAGCCAATGGGGCTCACTGCATCTGAAGAAGTTCCTCCTATGGTTGATCAGATTCGCTTCTTCGCAGGTGCAGCACGTAACCTTGAAGGCAAATCCGCTGGCGAGTACATGCGCGGAATGACCTCATTTATTCGTCGCGAGCCAGTTGGAGTATGTGCACAGGTCACACCATGGAACTACCCGATGATGATGGCGGTCTGGAAATGGGCGCCAGCAATCGCAGCAGGTAATACTGTCGTTCTCAAGCCAAGTGATACAACACCTGCTTCAACAGTGCTGATGGCACAAGTTATGTCAGAGTTTCTTCCAGATGGAGTCATCAATGTTGTCACTGGTGAGCGCGCAACAGGCGCTCTTCTCGTTGAGCATGCAACACCAGCAATGGTCTCTATCACCGGCTCAGTAGGTGCTGGTATGGCTGTAGCTGGGGCGGCATCAAAGTCACTCAAGCGCGTCCACCTTGAGCTCGGCGGAAAGGCTCCCGTCGTTGTCTTTAACGATGCAGACCTTGCAGCAGCTGCAGAGGGAATCGCCATCGCAGGCTTCTTCAACGCAGGACAGGATTGCACAGCTGCAACACGCGTGATCGTTCAAGAGGGCGTCTATGAAGAGATGGTGAAGCTGCTTGCAGATCAGGCAACAAACCAGATCGCGATGGGTGCTCCAGATCAGGATGTTCTTGTTGGACCAGTTAATAATGCCAACCAATTCGAGCGTGTCTCAGGCTTTATCTCTCGAGTTCCATCACATGCTCGAGTGGTCGCAGGTGGAAAGCCATCAGGTCTTCCAGGATTCTTTATCTCTCCAACAGTCATCGCAGATCTCAAGCAGGGGGATGAGATGATCCAGCAGGAGATCTTCGGTCCTGTCATCACCATCCAGAAATTCAAGGACGAGGCTGAGGCAGTCGCGATGGCCAATGGAGTCGATTACGGCTTGGCATCATCTGTCTGGACAAAGGACCATGGCCGCGCGATGCGAATGGCCAAGGCCTTCGACTTCGGTTGCGTCTGGATCAATACCCACATTCCACTCGTGGCTGAGATGCCTCACGGTGGATATAAGCGCAGTGGCTATGGCAAGGACCTCTCCAGCTATGGCTTTGAGGATTACACACGCATCAAGC
>JBFYJI010000083.1:0-2648 GCA_041311505.1 Candidatus Nanopelagicales bacterium
ATCACATCTGAATTTTATTGGCGATAGTGAGAAAAACCTAAGTGGGTTGTGAGGGACTCGAACCCCCGACCCGGTGATTAAGAGTCACCTGCTCTACCAACTGAGCTAACAACCCAATTAAGCGCGGGAACGCTTAATTGCAGGGGAGACCTTACCAGTTTCCACGGCCAACTCTGACCAATCCATCTCGTCTCAATCGCTTGGGCGGCACAGGGATTCTTGCAAAGATAGGGCTATGAATAAGCCTCTCTCCAAGTGGGAAATCCGCATTACAACCTTGCTTATCGCAGGTTCAATGGCGCTACCCCTAGCTCCAGCATCGGCAGCAGATCAAAAGGCTTCAGCAGTACTTGAGACTTTGGCAGTGAAAGGTCGAGCACCAAAGACGGGGTATGACCGGAGCTCCTTTGGCGATTGGGCAGATCCCGATGGCAATGGGTGCGATACACGTAACGACATACTCAATCGTGATCTCACTTCGATTACATATAAATATGCTAACGATAGATGCACAGTAATGTCAGGAAAGTTCGTTGATCCTTATTCCGGCACCGCAATGGATTTTCTACGTGGAGTTGGAACGAGCAACCTGATTCAGATTGATCACGTAGTTGCTGTCTCAGATGCTTGGCAAAAAGGTGCATTCAAATGGAACTCGGATAAGAAGATGGCCTTCTATAACGACCCACTTAATCTCTTGGCGGTCAAAGGAACCCTCAACTCTCAAAAGGGAGATGGAGATGCAGCAACATGGTTGCCACCGTTAAAGAGTTATCGATGCACCTATGTTGCCAGGCAGATTGCGGTAAAGGCGAAGTATCAAATCTGGATTACGACGGCTGAGAAAACTGCGTTTAAAAATATCCTGTCAAAGTGCCCAGGACAAGCATTGCCTAAAGGTTAGAGGGCGTCTCCACCGCGCTCGCCTGTGCGAATGCGGATTACCTGCTCAACTGGTGTAACCCAGAGCTTTCCATCGCCGATAGATCCTGTATTTGCTGCAGTCACAATTGTCTCGATAATGGATTGCGCATCTGCATCATCTGCCAACACTTCGATGCGAACCTTAGGGATGAAATCAACTGTGTACTCAGCGCCTCGGTAGATCTCTGTATGGCCCTTCTGGCGTCCAAATCCACGTGTCTCAGAGACGGTCATGCCAGCAACGCCAGCAGCCTGTAGCGCAACCTTGATGTCATCGACCTTTGCAGGCTTCACGATAGCTGTAATGAGTTTCATATCTGCCTTCAATCTCTCGATCGCTTAGTAGCGATTGGAATTTCCTGTGATGTCATATGCCGATTCAGCGTGGAATGTGGTGTCAAGGCCGTTGAGCTCGTCATCACGGAAGACGCGGAATCCGATGGTCTTTGAGATAAGAGTTGCAATGAGCCATGTCGCTGCAAACGAGAAGGCAGCAACAATCACGATGGCAAATACCTGTCGGTCGAGTTGTGTAATGCCACCATGGAAGAAGAGTCCATTGGCGCCGGCAATGTTTGCAGTGAGTGTTCCGAGCAAACCAATCGCCAACATTCCGAGGATTCCACCAATGCCGTGTACGCCGACCACATCGAGTGAGTCGTCATATCCGTACTTGTACTTACGTGTCACTGCCCAAGCAGATACAACTCCAGCAATCAATCCAAGGATCAATGCTCCGAGTGGATTGAGGTAACCACAGGCTGGTGTGATGGCTACAGCACCTGCAACCGCACCGGATGCAACACCAAGGGTTGTTGCCTTTCCATCGCGGTATTTTTCATAGGCAATCCATGTCATTGATGCAGCAGCGGTTGCAATCTGAGTATTGATCATCGCAGTTGCAGCGAGCTGGCCAGCAGAGAGCGCAGAACCTGCATTAAATCCAAACCAACCGAACCAGAGTGCGCCCGCGCCGAGAAGGACAAGCGGAATATTGTGCGGACGCATCGGATCTTTCTTGAAACCATCGCGCTTACCGAGAACCAATGCAAGTGCGAGAGCCGCTGCTCCTGAATTGATTTCGACCACCAAACCGCCTGCAAAATCCAGAGCCTTAAGGTGGTCGACAATCCATCCGCCTTCACCATTTTGTGCGGCAAATACCCAGTGAGCAATTGGGAGATAAACGAGTGAAATCCAGATAGCAACGAAGACAACCCAAGAGCCAAACTTTGCGCGGTCTGCAATCGCTCCAGATAGAAGTGCAACGGTGATAATCGCAAAGGTCATCTGGAACATTGCAAAGGCAAGAGTAGGGATCTGATGTCCCTCTGGACCAACTACCTGATCAAGAGTTCCGCCGAGTCCAAGGTGGTCAAAGCCGCCAATGATGCCGTTGTGAGACTTTCCAAATGCAAATGAATAACCGTAGAGAACCCAGATAATTGAAGTAACGCCCATTGCAGCAAAAGACATCATCATCATGTTGAGTGCAGACTTTGCTCGAACCATTCCGCCATAGAAGAGGGCAAGTGCTGGTGTCATAAAGAGAACGAGTGCTCCGCTAGCTAATACCCACGCTGTGTCTCCGGTATTAACTGCGTTCATTCACTTCTCCGTTACTTTGAAGCTTGATAGCGATCGTATGAAGCTTGAATTTCCTTCTCTGCTTCGTCATGGCCAACCCAGTCACCACCGATAACTTCCTTACCTGGCTCGAGAGT
>JBFYJI010000084.1:0-2616 GCA_041311505.1 Candidatus Nanopelagicales bacterium
TTCAATGTCATTGGATTAATTGGACCGGGATTTGCACTTGTCATTCTCGGAATTATGCGGGGTGGAGATTTGGGTACAACCTCAGTTATCGCAGCGATTGCAGCTGGTCTCTTCTTCGTCTCGGGAGTAGAACTTCGCAAGATGGGATGGGTTGCCGCAGTAGGCTTCATCGCTCTCGCTGGAGCAATCGTCACAAGCGATTATCGTCGCGCACGTTTTCTCGTCTTCCTCAATCCTTTTGCACCGGAGGAGTACAAGAATTTCGGGTGGCAGCCTGCCCATAGTTTGCTCGGTCTGGCCAGTGGTGGGCTTTTCGGTGTGGGGCTTGGGGGTAGTCGTCAAAAGTGGGGCAATCTTGCAGAAGCCCACACCGACTTTATCTACTCTGTCATCGGCGAAGAACTGGGACTTGTAGGAACTCTCTCTGTTCTTATCTTGATTGGGGTCTTGGTCTACTCCATCTTCCGAATTGCCCTTCGCGCGAAAGATCCCTTCTCACGATATGTCTGCGCGGGAGTTGCAATATGGATTGGAGTCCAAGCGATTCTCAATATTGGTACCGCGATCAGCGTGCTACCGGTCGTTGGAGTTACTCTCCCTCTCGTCTCGTACGGTGGTTCTGCACTTCTGACAACTATCTGCGCCTTAGGATTTGTAGCAGGAGTCGCCTTGCGCGATAAAGAAGTCAAGCGTGAATTGACACGTAGATTTGCACAGAGATAGAGAAGATTCGATGAAGATACTCCTTGCTGGTGGTGGCACTGCGGGCCATGTAGAACCTGCACTTGCTGTTGCACGCGCGTGGAGTCAACGCCATCCTGGAGATGAACTCGCATTTCTCGGCACTCGCTCCGGCTTAGAGATGGTTCTCGTTCCTCAGGCTGGATATTCGGTTTTGGAAATCCCAAAAGTATCGATAGCTCGAAAACTTTCACCATCTCTCCTTACAGTTCCAATTCAATTAATCCGTTCGATTACAGCAACAGTCAAACATCTTGAGGGAGTGGATTGTGCGATCGGTTTCGGCGGATATGTATCAGCACCTCTCTATATAGCGACCTTCTTCAAGCGCGTACCGCTCGTTATTCACGAGCAGAATGCGAGACCAGGGTGGGCAAATCGAATTGGCGCCTACCTCACTCGCTTTCGCGCGATTAGCTATCCCGTCTCAGGTGGCGCTCTCAAGAACGCAGAACTCACAGGCCTTCCTCTTAAGAAGGATGTCATCGATGCGATCGAAGGTTCTGTAGACGATTGGGCTACTGCGCGAGAGCGCGCGAAGAAGGCTGTAGCCACGAAATATGGAATAGATATAACGGTGCCGCTGATTTTCATCTTTGGGGGCTCACAAGGATCTCAAGCGATTAATAGAGTGATCTCCTCTGCTCGCCCTGCATTGGAGCAAGCCGGTATCTCGATTCTTCATGGTGTCGGCAAGAAGAATGATGTACCTGAAGGCAGCGCGCACTACCGCGCTCTCTCATATATCGATGAGATGGCTGATGTATATCTTGCGGCAGATCTCTTGATTGCACGCAGTGGTGCAGTGACCTGCGCCGAAGCGGCTGCTCTCTCTAAATACAACCTCTTTATTCCCCTGCCAGTCGGCAATGGTGAGCAAGCCCTCAATGCGCAGTCCCTGGTAGCGGTGGGCCGAGGAGAAATACTTGAGCAGAGCAAATTCACACCAGAGTGGCTCAAGAACAATATCGACCGTCTGATCGAGAAAAGTCATGCAACCTCTGATGTCGGTGATGCATCAGGCATCGCCGCTGTCGATAAGATTGTCAAAATTATCGAAAGAGCTATTGGAGTGTGATGACCATCGCAAATGCCACTCCATATGTGGGGGAGTCATTCCGAGGTAAGAGGATTCACTTTATTGGAATAGGTGGATCGGGAATGAGCGGACTCGCTCGTATCGCTCTCTCAGATGGCATCACCGTCTCAGGCTCTGATGCAAAAGATTCGTCAGTGCTCAGCGCACTTGCAGCCCTTGGTGCCACGATTTATAAGAGCCATGAAGCATCTAATGTGGATAACTCTGATGTCATTATTTATTCAACTGCTATCTCACCTCAAAACCCTGAGATGGTCAGAGCCATCGAACGTTCAATACCAATACTTACTCGGGCGACTGCTCTGGCAATGTTGATGCACGGTTATACCAATATCGCTATTGCTGGTACTCACGGCAAGACAACGACATCATCGATGGCAACCGTTGCCTTTCAATCATGCGGAACAGATCCTTCATTTGCAATTGGCGGAATACTTACTGCATCAGGATCTAATGCCCACCGAGGTTCAGGTCAATTCTTTATTGCAGAGGCAGATGAATCCGATGGATCATTCATCGCCTATCATCCCCGAGCTGCGATTGTGACCAATATTGAGCACGATCACGTTGATTACTTTGCCACTCCAGAAGATGTGACAAAGGTATTTGATAACTTTGCTGCGACCATCCCTCATGATGGATATCTCATCTATTGTCGAGATGATGCTGGCGCACGCAAGCTAGGCGAATCAGTCTCACATTGCACCACTTATTCCTATGGAACTACAGCAGAATCTGATTTGAAGATTGATCAGGTAGAGCTCTATCCACAAGGC
>JBFYJI010000028.1:0-10345 GCA_041311505.1 Candidatus Nanopelagicales bacterium
GGAGAGCGCGACTAATACGAACATAACGGCAAGGGTAAACCTACCGACGAGTTAAATTGAAGAGCTGGCGAGTGAAGTTAGCGCCACTTTGTCGCGAGGCTGAAGCCCACCGCGATAAAGCTAAAACCAATGATCATGTTCCATGCGCCGATTCCTGAGATAGGAAAACGAGTCTGGCTTACATAAAAGATGACGATCCAGATGAGGCCAATGAGGAAGTTGGTGACCATCACAGGGGCGAGCCACTTTGGGCTCTCTGTATATGGTGTCTCGACAGCGTGAACCTGCTCTTCGTGAGCGTGCTGCTTCTGAACCTTCTTACGCAATTTCGACTTTGGCATAGCCCGTATATTACTGGAGAATTAGACCGTGGCCCGCATCCTTGTCGTCGATAACTACGACTCATTCGTCTTCAATATCGTGCAATACCTCGCACAGTTGGGGGCTGAGTGCGCCGTGGTGCGCAATGACCACGTCGAGGCGAGCGAAGCGAGTAAGTACGACGGAGTCCTTATATCTCCAGGCCCTGGCACCCCCGATAAGGCGGGGGTATCGATTGAGATGATCAAGTACTGTGCAGAGCACTCCATCCCACTTTTTGGAGTCTGCCTCGGACACCAAGCAATTGCAGAAGCCTTTGGCGCAACTGTCTCTCGCGCACCCGAGTTATTACATGGAAAGACTTCGATCGTTCATCACAATGGCGCAGGTGTGATGTCACATCTGCCAACACCATTTACAGCAACTCGCTATCACTCGCTAGCAGTAGAGGCAGATACAGTCCCTGATGTATTAGAGGTAACAGGCAAGACTGACTCTGGTGTGATCATGTCGTTGCGACATAAGAAGCTACCTATCGAAGGTGTGCAATTCCATCCAGAATCTGTATTAACAGAGCATGGCCATAAGATGCTTGCAAACTTCTTGGTGCAATGTGGAGATTCAACCGCGCTCGCCAAAGCAGAGGGTTTATCTCCCGTAGTAAATAAATAGCTCTACGGTTGTTTGTTAATTGTGATCGTTACAGACTTACCAATAGTTTGAATCGTTCCAGCCTCTGGTGCTTGGCGAATAACAACGCCAAGAGGTTGTGTTGAGTCGTAATCATAAAATTCTTTAATAAGAAAACCAGTTTGAATCAAAGCTGTCTTTGCTTGGATAGCTTCAACACCAACAAGGTTAGGTACGGCAACGTCACCACTTGCGATTGTGAGAATTACGCCACTACCTGCAGTCGTCACAGATCCGACTGGAGGAGAAACCTCAAGGACGGTTCCTTGTGGTTGATCAGAGGGTGCAGCAATAGTCTGCGAAACATTGAGGCCAACTGCGGTAAGGGCAGCACGTGCATCGATCAGCGCCATTCCAACGAGATTGTCTGGAATAATCGCATCTCCTGGACCATCAGAGATGGTGAGAACAATTGCAGAGCCTTTTGGCGCATGAGTTGTAGCAAGTGGGCTCTGACTTGCAACACGATCCTTAGGGATATTTCCATCATGTGCACGCTTAATAGTGATGACATACCCATCGAGAAGTGAGCGAGCATCTTCTTCGGATAAACCAACAACATTAGGGATCAATGGACCGCTGGAGTTGGTGCCACTGAGCAAGAAACCAGTAATAGATAGCGCGATAGCGGCGATAAATGAGCCACCATAGATAAGCGCGCTTCGACGTGTAAAGAATGGCTTTGTTGCAACCTTTGTGGTGACAGCTTCTCCATGATGAACTCTTACAAGATCAGCAAGCATCGCTTCAGCAGATTGGTAACGATCCTCTGGCTTCTTAGAGAGCGCCACCTTAAGAATGGTATCGATATCTGTAGGGAGATCTGATTGCAGTGCACGTGCTGATGGAATCTCACCTGATACATGTTGGTAAGCGATAGAAACTGGAGTCTCACCACTGAAAGGAGCCTGTCCGGTGAGCAACTCAAAGAGCAAGCAACCGGTGGAGTAGATATCGCTGCGCGCATCTGCAGAATCACCAACGGCTTGTTCGGGTGAAAGGTATTGAGCGGTACCCACAACATTCCAAGTACTTGTAAGAGTTGCGCCGAGATCATCCATCGCGCGAGCGATACCAAAATCCATCACCTTGACATCACCTGCATTGGTAATCATGATGTTTGCAGGTTTGATATCTCGATGCACAATGTTGCGCTGATGCGAATACTCAAGTGCAGTCAGTACCTGCTCTGTAATAGATAGTGCTCGATCAAGTGAGACGCGCTCACCTTGATGAATTAATTGGCGAAGGGTATGGCCAGCTACAAGCTCCATAACTATGTATGGCGCAGGTTCTTCACCAGAGTCATATACCGCAACAATTCCGGGATGGTTGAGGCCAGCTGCAGCTTTTGCCTCTTTACGGAAACGTGTAACGAATGCAGGATCCTTTGCGAGATCGCTTCGGAGAATCTTTACCGCAACTTCGCGTGAGAGTCGTTGATCTTGAGCAATATATACATCGGCCATTCCGCCGGTGCCGATCATCTCTCCGAGAAGATAGCGATCACCTAGAAGCGTTGACATCATCGCGCAGCTCCTAAGAATGTGAGTGGCTCTTGAATGTTGTTGGTAAGAACATCGGCCACAATTACAGTGACATTGTCCGGAGCGCCATTGTGATAAGCGCCTTCAATAAGAGCATCTACAGCAACGTTACGAGCCTTATCTTTGGCAAGGGCTTTAATCTCCTTATCGCTAAGGGCAGCATTAAGACCATCGCTACATACGATAAACCGGTCATTCACCTTCACTTCATAGATGGATAAAGCAACTGAATTACGGCCATCGCCCATCAATACTTGTGTCAATACAGATCGCTGTGGGTGAGTTGCCACTTCAGCTTCAGTAATTGTTCCTTGATCAAGGAGTTCTTGAATCACGGTGTGATCGGTACTGAGTTGTTCTAAGACATTTCCGCGGAGGCGATAGATTCGAGAATCTCCAACATGGAGCGCTGCAACAGAGTCCTTACGTAAGAAGAGAGCAGAGAGAGTCGTGCCCATTCCTGCAAATTCAGGTTTTTCAATTGCATATTCAGCGATAGTTGCATCAATCACTTCAAGAGATGATGCATAGAGATCATCAGCTGATTCGAGATCAATATCGCTCTGTGTAAAAACTTCTGACTCCTTCGCAAGGGTTGTAATTGCAATTCTTGATGCAACTTCACCTGCTGCGTGTCCACCCATTCCATCTGCAACAGCTACGAGAGATGTAGATGTCAGGGCAGAGTCTTCATTGCCTGCGCGCACCAACCCGACCGCCGACTTTCCAGCCGTTGCAAAGTAGAAGGTGCTCATGGAGCTATCGTAATGGTGTTAGGCGATTTGCTACCCTCACCCTTATGTTCATCTACGCTCATAGAGGCGCTAGCGCCGACTTTCCGGAGATGACAGAGGCTGCATATTTAGGTGCAGTTCAACAGCAGGCCGATGGATTTGAGTGCGACCTCCGACTCAGTCGTGATGGCGTTCCAGTTCTTTGGCATAACGGATCCATGTTAGAGCGCGCAGGCAATCGCGGTTTGATAGCTGAGATGAGTTACGACGAAATCAAGCGAGCATATCCGCTGGTTCTTACTCTCGACCAATTTCTCGATATTGCACTTGCCTATGAGAAGTCAGTATTTATTGAGACAAAACATCCTGTCATTTCAGGTAATAAAGTTGAAGAATTATTAGTGCAGAAAATTAATGAGAGAAATATCAGAGAGCATGTGAGAGTTTCAATACTTTCATTTAGTTGGAGCGCTATTGAAAAGATCAAGCGAATCGATCCAACTATTCACACAACGCTTCTCATGAACCACAACACTCTCTGGCCACAGGTGAGATTCTCTTCAGCGCGCGCGATAGCTCCTGGAATCAATGAAGTTCGACATCGCCCCGAATTAGTCGGAAAGATTCGTTCTCTCGGTAAAGAGGTCTCTCTTTGGACCGTTGATGAGGCGAGCGATATCGAACTTGCAATCTCATTAAGCGTAGATAACCTGATTACAAATAAGCCGGCGCACGCACGTACTTTCCTTTAGTATCCTTAGCCAATGCACACATACGCCTATCTGGGTCCTGCGGGCACCTTTACAGAGGGCGCTCTCAAGAAGATCTCACAACCCGATGATGTGCGCACTCCCTACGTAAATGTCACCGCCGCTCTCGATGCGGTGCGTGCAGGAGAAGCTGACTTTGCCCTTGTACCCATCGAAAACTCAGTCGAAGGTGTTGTTGCCCGCACGCTCGATGAGCTTGCAACTGGTGTTCCTCTCACAATTGCGGCAGAGGTAACGCTTCCTGTCTCCTTCGATCTTATGGTTCGCCCGGGTACAACAACTATTAATCGCATCGGCACACATCCCCATGCTGAGTCACAGTGCCGCACATATCTATCTAAGAATTATCCTCACGCTGAAGTTATTCCCACCAACTCAACTGCCGCGGCCGCTGAATTGGTGGCAAAGGGCGAACTCGATGCGGCAATCGCCTCAACCACGGCAGCGGAAAACTTCAACCTAGAAGTTAAGGCATCAGGTATTGGTGATAACCAGGTTGCCGTCACCCGCTTTATCGCTGCCCAGAAGCCAGGATTTATCCCAGAGCCAACTGGCCACGATCGCACCTCGCTCGTGCTCTATATCGATATCGATCATGCGGGAGCGCTCCTTGAGATCCTCTCAGTCTTCGCCAAATATGATGTCAACCTGACATTTATCCAGTCACGTCCAACTGGGCGCGAGTTAGGTCACTACCATTTCATTATTGATGTTGAGGGACATATCAATGACGAGGCAATCGCCAACTCAATGCATGATCTCCGCGAAATCTGCGACGACATTAGATTCCTAGGTTCATACCCACGAGAGGTGCGCTCATGATCGATATCAAGTTTCTCCGCGAAAACCCAGATGTAGTTCGTGCATCTCAGAAGGGTCGCGGTGAGAGCGTTGAGCTCGTTGATCAGATACTCGCCATCGATGAGGTTAAGCGCGCTGCAATCAATGAGTTTGAACTCCTCCGTCAAGAGCAGAATGTTCTCTCCAAGAGCGTTGGAGCAGCAAAAGGTGATGAGAAGGCTGCACTTCTAGCCAATGCAAAGTCACTTGCTGAGAAGGTAAAAGCAGCGGACGCTAAGCGCGCCGAAGTTGAAGAGCAGGCAAAGCAGCTCATCATGCAGCTCTCTAATCTTCTCGACACAGATGCTCCACTTGGAGGCGAGGAAGATTTCGTCACTATCGAGCACAACGGAACACCACGTGACTTTACTAAAGATGGTTTCGAGCCTAAGGATCATGTTGAGTTAGGTAAGTTGCTCGGAGCAATTGATACAGAGCGCGGTGCAAAGGTTGCAGGTTCACGTTCTTACTACCTCACCGGCGCAGGTGCGATGCTTGAGTTCGCACTCGTTAACTATGCAATCACAAGTGCACGCAAGAATGGTTTTACTCCAGTAATTCCACCAGTGCTCGTTAATCCATCAGCGATGGAAGGCACCGGATTCTTGGGACAAGCTGCCGAGAATGTTTACCGTATTGAAAAAGATGATGTCTATCTTGTTGGCACATCAGAGGTTCCTCTTGCCGCGATGCATATGGATGAGATTTTGCCAGCTGATAAATTGCCGATGCGTTACGCCGGATACTCATCATGTTTCCGTCGTGAAGCAGGAACATATGGCAAGGACACTCGCGGAATCATCCGTGTTCACCAATTCGATAAGGTCGAGATGTTCTCCTTCTGCAAGCCAGAAGATGCCAAGGAAGAGCACAAGCGCTTGCTGCAATGGGAGAAGGATTTCCTCAATGCGATGGAGATTCCATACCGAGTAATTGATGTTGCATCAGGTGACCTCGGATCAAGTGCCACACGTAAGTTTGATATCGAAGCGTGGATTCCAACACAAGGCGCTTATCGTGAAGTAACAAGTACCTCTAACTGCACTGAGTTTCAGGCTCGTCGCCTCAACATTCGCTACAAGGATGAAGATGGTACAAAGGCGATCGCAACTCTCAATGGAACACTCGTCGCAATTCCACGAATGATTGTTGCAATTCTCGAAAACCACCAGAATGCAGATGGAACAGTCAATGTTCCTGCAGCTCTTCAGCCATTCCTTGGTGTTGCAAAGTTAGAGCTGGTGTAAGAATTTCTGATCTCTATCGCCCACGACTGATTGCAACAGATCTTGATGGAACAATCGTTCCTCACGATCGAGCAATCTCTCAGCGCACACTTGATGCATTCTTCCGCGCGCGTGAACTCGGTGTAGAAGTCTTCTTTGTTACTGGTCGCCCTCCTCGTTGGATGCAGGAGATTCGTGAAGCATTTGGATTTGGACATGCAATCTGCGGCAACGGTGCGCTTCTCTATGATTTGATGCAAGATAAAATTCTTGAAGAGTGGATGATCTCTATCGAGACTCAATTAGAGACCGTTGAGATTCTCCGCGCGAATATTCCGCAAGTCTCATTTGCAATCGAGTCACATAACTACTTCCATCGTGAGAAGTCATATATTCCGCGTTGGGATATCGGTCTCGACAATATTGGTGTTTACACAATCGAAGAAGCAATCAAGGCTCCTGCGATGAAGATGCTTGCACGATGCTCGCAACAAAATCTCACATCCGATGAGATGCTCGATATTGCATCGCGCGTTCTTGATGGAATTGTGACTGTCACTCACTCCAATCCTGTTGAATCACTCCTTGAAATCTCTGCAGAGGGTGTCTCCAAGGGAGATACCTTGGCCAAAATGGCATCACGCCTCGGAATCGATTCATCTGATTGTGTTGCATTTGGCGATAACCCCAACGATTTCTCAATGCTCGCATGGAGCGGTCGCTCCTACGCAATGTCATCTGGCCACCCCGACTGCGCCAAGTTTGCAAAGAGCATCGCTGGCCCCTGCGATGAGGACGGGGTAGCTATCGCCCTTGAATCTCTCCTCGATCTGCCCGCTCGCCCCTAACTTCGATTTTTGAAATCCCTCCCACCTCTAGTAGCCTCTCCCACGGAGGACTCGCATAGCGGCCGAGTGCACCGGTCTTGAAAACCGGCAGGTGAAAGCCTCGTGGGTTCAAATCCCACGTCCTCCGCGCTAAACGGAGCCCGTCTGCATGCACTGCAGGCGGGTTTCGTGCTTCCTGTGGCTGACTTCATAACTCCCAGACGGGCTACGCCCTAGATACTTCGCGCCAAGAAGCGCACACTTACACCTATTAATTGGCTACCAATTAAGGCCAACGGTGTCCTACAAGGGGAGTTGCAATGTCGGGAGTCTTTTCTCCAACGCGCGCCAAAATTAAAGAGCGCACACTCAGAACAGATAAGTGGTGGCTACAGCCGCTCATTACCTTTGCGGTACTTATCTCATTCATTATCTATGCGACAACGCGTGCGCTCGAGAACGCTCACTACTTTGTTGAGCCGTTGATCTCACCGTTTTACTCTCCATGTTTAGGTCAGGCCTGCGTTGAAGGCTCATCACTCCTAGGAACACCGATCGGAAAGCTCGGAATCTTTGGAATGATCATCTCTCCAGCATTCTTTATCTTGATCTTCCCACTTGGTTTCCGTATGACTTGCTACTACTACCGTAAGGCGTACTTCCGTTCATTCTGGTTATCACCACCAGCATGTGCTGTTGCAGAGCCACATGCAAAGTACACAGGTGAGACACGCTTCCCTCTCATCATCAACAATATGCACCGCTGGTTCTTCTATGCAGGACTTGTCTTTAACGTCTTGCTCACAATTGATGCGATTCTCGCATTTAAGAATGAAGATGGTCAGTGGGGACACATGAGCGTCGGAACGCTCGTACTCCTCCTTAATGCAACTCTTCTCTGGGGATACTCACTCTCCTGCCACACATGCCGACACACAATCGGTGGACGTCTCAAGCACTTCAGTAAGCACCCACTTCGTTACAAGCTCTGGACGAAGATCTCTGTCCTCAATACAAAGCATCAGCAATTTGCATGGATCTCACTCGCAGGAGTGTGGTTCGCAGACTTCTATGTCCGCCAAATTGCCACTGAGGCCTGGACCAACTTCTACTTCTTCTAACACTGGGTATAAAGGACTATATAAATGGCACAGAATCTTCAGAAACTTAAGTACGACGTTGTAATCGTCGGAGCAGGTGGAGCAGGTCTCCGCGCAGCTGTTGAAGCACGCGAAGCAGGTCTGCGCGTAGCAATTATCTGTAAGTCCCTATTTGGTAAGGCCCACACTGTTATGGCAGAGGGTGGAGCTGCAGCATCAATGGGAAATGCGAATAGCAATGACAATTGGATGGTGCACTTCCGCGACACAATGCGCGGTGGAAAGTTCCTCAACCACTATCGCATGGCAGAGCTTCACGCGAAAGAGTCTCCAGATCGCATCTGGGAGCTTGAGATGTGGGGTGCGCTCTTTGATCGCACAAAGGAAGGAAAGATCTCTCAGCGCAACTTCGGTGGCCACGAGTATCCACGCCTTGCACACGTTGGTGACCGCACAGGTCTCGAACTCATCCGCACTATGCAGCAGAAGATTGTTCAATTGCAACAGAAGGATGGTCGCGAGACTGGAGATAAAGAAGCAAATCTCAAGGTCTATGCAGAATTTACAGTGACTGAAATTCTTAAAGAGAATGGAAAGATCGCAGGCGTCTACGGTTACTACCGCGAGAATGGCGATGAGATTCTCTTTGAAGCACCAGCGGTTGTCATCGCAACTGGTGGAGTTGGTAAAGCATTTAAGATCACATCAAACTCTTGGGAAGGTACTGGCGATGGCCATGCACTTGCTCTCAAGGCAGGTGCAAATCTGAAGGATATGGAGTTCTTGCAATTCCACCCAACAGGAATGGTCTGGCCTCCATCTGTGCGCGGAATTCTTGTTACTGAATCTGTTCGTGGTGAAGGTGGAGTTCTTACCAATACAAATGGTGAGCGCTTTATGTTCAACTACATCCCAGAGGTATTTAAAGATAAGTATGCAACGACTGAAGAAGAGGCAGATCGTTGGTATACAGATCAAGATAACAATCGCCGTCCACCTGAGTTGTTGCCACGTGATGAAGTTGCGCGTGCGATTAACTCAGAGGTGAAGGCAGGACGCGGAACCGAACATGGTGGCGTCTATCTCGATGTTTCAAAGCGCCTCTCAGCTGAGGTTATTAAGAAGCGCCTTCCATCTATGTGGCACCAGTTCTACGAACTCGCTGGCGTAGATATCACCAAGGAGCCAATGGAGGTCGGTCCAACCTGTCACTACGTCATGGGTGGAGTCGATGTTGAGCCGGATACAGCAGCAGCTGTTGGCGTTCCTGGCCTCTTTGCAGCTGGTGAGGTCGCAGGCGGTATGCATGGATCCAACCGTCTCGGTGGAAATTCTCTCTCAGACCTTCTCGTCTTCGGTCGTCGCGCAGGTGCGGCAGCTGCAGATTATGCGAAAGCAAACGGTGCAAATCCAGTATCTGATGCAACGGCACAGGCAGCTGCAGATCGCATCGAAGCTCCGTTCAAACACACAGGTGGAGAGAATGCATATGCACTTCACGCTGAGCTTCAAGAGGTCACTCACAACTTAGTCGGAATCATTCGAACCGGTGCAGAGATTAAGGAAGCAATCGCGAAGATTGCAGATATTCGTGCACGTAGTAAGAACGTGACTGTTACTGGAGATCGTAAGTTCAACCCTGGTTTCCACCTTGCATTCGATCTCGACAATATGTTGCTCGTTGCAGAGTCAACAGCAAAGTCAGCAATCTTGCGTGAAGAATCTCGCGGTGGACACACACGCGATGACTTCCCAGGAATGAGCAGCACATGGCGTCAGGTCAATCACATCTCTAGCTTTAACGGAAGTGAAGTAACAGTGGCATCACGTCCATTGCCACCTCTTCCAAAGGAGCTCTTTGACCTCTTTGATGTACACGAGTTGGAGAAATACATGACACCAGAAGAAATTGCGAAAGGCGGTAACAACTAATGTCACGCAAACTCAATCTTCGAATCTGGCGTGGTGATTCAAAGGATGGTGGCCTCAAGGACGTCGTTGTTGATGTTAATGAGGGTGAAGTTGTCCTCGATGTCATCCACCGTGTTCAAGCAACACAGATGGGCGATCTTGCAGTTCGCTGGAACTGTAAGGCTGGTAAGTGTGGATCTTGCTCTATGGAGATCAATGGAAAGCCACGTCTTGCTTGTATGACACAGGTTGCATCCTTCGATGAGGATGAAACAATCACCGTCACACCACTTCGTGCATTTCCAATTATCAAAGACCTCGTTACAGATGTCTCCTTCAACTATAAGAAGGCGATGGAAGTTCCTGCATACGAGCACCC